>CAKZNX010000063.1 GCA_937132045.1 uncultured bacterium | reverse complement strand
CGTGTCATTGCGAGGAGCGTAGCGACGAAGCAATCCCCTGCGCGAACCGTTGCGTCTTTCGGCTCACCGGGAGGTTCGACCTCCCCGAATCGGGCGTTCCCCATCACTCCCTCACCATCCCCACCTCGCCGATGCCGAAGCGAACATCCGCAGATTCACGCTTTCTCAGTCGCGCCGAGGATATGGTTGACAAAGGTGCCACAGCAGCGCGCCCGTGCTTCAACAGGAACAAACTTACCCGCCCCTGTTGATGCGGCAATACCAGCAGCTGACGGGAGGAATGCAACCCTTTCCCGTCCAGCGATACCAGCCCGAAGTGACCCTCTGCGCTGGCGATGACCTCGTCGTTATACCGCAATTCCCCTTCGCTTTCTGCCGCTAGCACCTCGCCCTGCGCGTCCACCAGCATGAACGCTGAGCCCTTCGGCAGGAGGTGCAACTCCACCCGGTGTGCAGGCAGTCGTACCATGCATTTCCCGCCCGCCTCATCCGTACGAATCAGCGTGTAGAGCCTGCCGCCTTCTCGCGTGGGGATGGAAAGCGCATGTACCTCACCGCCTTCCACCACAACCTGAAGCGGCTTGATCTGAGCGAGGCTCAGCACCTCGGTGTAAACAGGTCCATGGTCTGCCTGTGGGCGCAGTTCGAGCGGATAGGACACATACACCACCCTTCCCTGCCCAACCGCACGCACCAGCGGAGAGAGTTGCCGCACCTCCTCTGACACTTCGAACGGTGACACAACGGGCTGTTCGGGCAGTCCCAGCAACCGAAAACGTTCTGCACGGCTGGGTAGACGGGTGCGATCAAAACCGATGTTGCCCGACAGGTACAGCACCCCTCCTCGGCGAACCCACTCCAGCACTTTTTCAAACACCGTGTCGCTGGGGCAGTACGGCAACACCCAGAAAATCGCTCGTGCCGAAGGGGGTATCTCGTACAGGTCTTCTTCGTTCAGCACGCCGAAGTTTACTCGCTGGTTCAAGAGAAGCCTCACCGCATTCTGCAGGGCACGGTGGATGGCGTCAAACCGCGCGCCGATCCGGTGGCTGTCGGGAACCAGCAGGTAGACCTGTGGAGGCTCATACCTCGGGCGAACGTGCTTCAGCAGCTCTGCTGACTGAGCCAGCGTATACAGCCAGGGCTTTGGAACTGGTGTGCTGTGATGAACCAATCCCCATGGGAAGACCATCTCGTCGAAATCCTTCCAGTCCCAGTTGCAGAGGAACGTCCCGCCCAAACCCACCGTGTAATGCACGACCTGCTCGAATCGGGTAACGCTGGCTTGCACCGGCTGTCCGGTTTGCCCGTTCACACGCGCGTCGTGCGCCTCCTGCGCCCCGAACTCGCCTAGGCTTAGCCCCTTGCCATACGCCCTGCGGTCAATCAGCTTGAACTCCAGCGGGAAATCGCGCAGGGAGCCGTAGAAATGCATATTCGAGAAATCGGTATGGCGCGTGCCCAGAATCTTGTCGGCGGGTGGCATACTGGGTAGATACCCCACGAACGCCAGTGCGTCAGGATCGCCAGCCTTGATGCCCTCGACGTTCGCCCTCACCCAGCGGTTGAGCAGCTCGCTTTCAAAGCGCTTCAGGTCGGCGGTACGCATATCGTCCCAGCGGTCGGTGCGGTTGCCGAGGGGCACGTGCGGTAGTGAGGCTTCAGGCGGGTGTACCCTCCATGCCGCGCGCAGCGCTTCATCCGAACCGTAGCGTTGCCGAAGCCACTCGTTCCACAGCGCACGGACGAAGGGCACATCGGGAACCTCCACCACCGGTTCGTTCTGAATATCGTACAGGATGCCCGGCACATCGCGGTATCGGGACGCCCAGAAACGGTTCCACACTCGTTGAGCCTCCAGCTCCTCGTCGGTCAGGGTCACCCCAAGCCAGTCGTGCAGAGTCAGGCAGATGATGATGCCGTGCTTCTGCGCCAGTTGCACGATCGCGTCCATCTGACGCTGGAGCCGTTTGGGAGGAACTACCCGCAGGTCGAGCGACGAATGGGCGCCGCTCCCTCGATAGCCATCCTTCGCGAATGGGGAGAAGTGCAGGATACGCAGGATGCGCACATTGTGCTGAGCCATCTGTCGGAAGTCACGATCCCATACCGCCGGGTTTTCGGCGGCAGAGAAGAACATCATCCCTGTCTGGTTGGTTCCCACCAGCAGCGCGGGTTGTCCATTGACGGTCAGATAGTTATCCTGCCAGCCCACTTTCGGTCCGCGGGCGATCACGCTCTGATCCCGGATGCAGAAGGCAGTTTCCACCGCATCCAGTCGTTCGTTACCGCTCCACAGCTCCGCCTGTACCGGGCAATAGTCACCCCTGAGTCTGGCTATCGTCACTTCCGTCTCCACTGTGCGGGCTTCGCCGGGTTGAAGCGTCAGCTCCCGGCTGGCTACCCTGCGGCCCTGTGTCTTCAGCACCACACGCACGCTGATAGCGTTTCTGCCGAAGTTCACCGCCTGCACGCGAACGGTCGCCTGTTCGTTCCTCTCGTATAGAGGCAGGTCGGTCTGAAGGCTATGCAGGTACACCTTGCGGGTAATCTGTTCCAGCACCCGCCGCAGCAACTTCTCACGCACGGGGTCCCCGAGCAGTAATGCCACCCCGGAGGTAATCCCGCTGAACGCCCAGCTGGAGCCTCTGTACGCGCCGGAGAAGTTGTGAAGGATGCTCAGCGCCGTTCCGCGCAGAGCGCCTCTTGCATCGGTTGCCTCCAGCACGGGTATCCAGCGGCGGTAAACGGGAGGGAACACAGGATTGTTGTCGCCGATCAGTCCACTGGCGGAGAAACCCTCCAGCGGTTTGTCCAGCTGCAGGCCTAGACGAATGTCGCCGAACGCGGGGGACGTTTTTACCTGCACGGCATCCCTTAGCAGGAAAGCCGGATCGAACACGCCGATCTGTTCGGGCGAGAAGGTCATGGCATCGCCCGGGGTGCCGTAGCGTGTGTTCATACGAACTGCCTGTATCGCGCCCCTGTTGTGTTCTTCCGCCGTCACCGACTGAGAGACCTCCACCCACCGGGCGCCATCCCAAATGACCAGTCGGTCGAAGGCGTAGCCGTCGGTGGCAAGGAAGCTGCCGCCAGACTTCAGGTAAGTCAGAAACGCCTCGCGCGCCTGCACGGGGAAAAAGGCCCCGTAAGGCAGTATCACGGCGTCAAGGTGGGCGGGTGTCAGTATCTGGCTGTCCGCCAGATCGCCCGCCTGAAGCAGGGTCACCCCAAACCCCATCCGCCGCAGGCTGTCTGCGAGCTGCCGAGGGGGATGTGCCGTTCGGAAGTCATCGGGAAGCCCATCACCCATGTCCAGCACAGCCACGCGCCCCAGAGTACCGCTTTCCAACTGCAGGTTGACGGTTCGCGGCAGGGGAACGGCTTCCGAGGACTGCCGCACCTCCCACTCCATCGCATCCACGGTGACCTCCAGATCGCCATAGTTACAGCCGATAAGCATTCGGTCTGCTGCGGTGATTTCACGTGTGCGCTTTCCCCGACCGTCAAACGAGAAGCCGCTGACAGGGAGAACCACCTCGCACCACCGGCTTTGCAGTTCGCCAACCGGCTTACCATCTACCACCACCTGCTGAAGCCACATATCGCCGTCCGGCTCGATCAGCCAGATGTGCATTCGGGCGAATGGCGTGACGCGGTGCGGATACAACCAGAAGCGCATGGCGACCGCATTCGGTGGAACGCGACAGGAACCGACCACATTGCCCCAGTGCGGTGGTGCGTCGCGGTAGACCAGCCGAAGTGCCGCCTTTCCCCGACGCACGTGCGCAGAGTCCAGCGCCAGCTGCACGGTCACGCCGCCATCGGGATGGGGTTGCCATCGGGAAATCTCCTCGAAGTCATGAAGAGGCTCGCTGCAGGCGATCATACACAGGAGCACCAGCACACACGACAGGAGACGCATCGCTTCTCACCGCCTCGACATGGTTCTTTTCCTGTTCGCGACGAATGAGGTGCTGTTCCTGCAGGGGAAGGGAGCACCTTCCCCTGCTCTTGCGTTTACTCCACACGCAGCACTTCGTAGGTCACATCGTAACTGCCCGTGTCGTCGTCGTTACGAAACTGCAATGTGCCCGAGAACCGCTTCTGCGAGTTGTCAGTCATCTGCTGAAGCTCGTGCGCAGACCATGTGAGGTAGCGCGTGCCAAGGTTATCGGGGTCGCCACCCAGCCACGAAATCAGCTTCTGAATCAGTGGCACCAGCGCCTTGATCACAGCGGCAATCTCCTTCTTCTCGAAGTAGTTGAGTATGCCCGCGGCCAGTTCCGCCACAAAGCCTATCGCCTTGTTCGCTGCCTCCACGTCACCCGCATCCCACTCGTAGAGCGTGGTGGCAATTGCCAGCAGGTTTCTCACCTCGCCGGGCGAACCGGTTGGGGTAAACACCGTGCGGTCGCTCACTTTGTAGTTCTGCTCGTTGCCATCGTCCAGCTCGGTGTATTCGCCGGTGTTCTTCGCCCATGCTTCCGTGTCGCGGGAGACCACCCAGGTGGTCACCACCTCGTCACTGCCAGTCCATTCCGGGTCCGATTCGTCCACACATTTCAGTTTCACGAAGTTGACCTGATAACGGTAAGCACGGACGGCATACGACAGGCGATTGCTCACCGCGCTGCCGGTGCCGATGAACACCTGGTAGTTGCCCGGGAGGAGCCGCGAAGGAACGGTGACCTCCATGTTCGTGTCGCTCAGCGGGGATGCCAAAACCGCGTCCATGTTTTCCCCTCCCACGGTGATATAAGACACGAGAGGCTGTTCGTCCATCGGCTTGAAGTAGACCATATACACCGGCGGCGACTGCGCTGGTCTACCCTGAAGCAGATGCTGACCTGTGAGCAAAACGGTCTTGCCCGGATGCTGCGACGGGGAAACGGACGACAGCACCGGAGCCGGAGGCGGCGGTATTTTGATGGTGAAGGCGACACGGTTGCTCGTCTTCTCCCCACCGGCAGCCGTCACGACGAGTTCCAGAGCGTACTGCCCCGGTTCCATCTGCCCAGGCAGGTTGAACTCCATCGCCTCGGTGGACGCAACAGACGGATTCAGCGCCACCAGCTCGCCCTGCGAACCGCCCACCATGGTTTTCAGGATACGAATCGTGTTCTGCGACTTGTTCGCCGAGAACCCCCAGCCAAGCAGGGTGAGCTTCTGACTGGCTTCATACCCGCCCGATGACGCCGGGACGATTCGGAGGATGTACACGTCGGGCGGCTTAACTCCCTCGCGAGCCAGATTACTGGTCCTTAACGCATCCGACAGACTGATCTTTCTGGGCGTCACGCGCTGGGCACGAGCAGGACCGCTCTGCTGTTGCGCAAGCACCAGACTTCTGACCGACTGAATGGTCTGCAACTCCAGTGCGCGACCGGCATTGAGGTTCGCCAGATTGGCGGGCAGTTTTCGAGTGCGAACGGCAATCGGTACCGCCTTGTAATCGGCAACCAGTTGCTGAAGCAGGGCTTTGTTTACCTCGGGATGCTGTCTGAGCACCCGATCGAAGATCTCGTCGAAGGGCGAGGATCCGCGGCGTTGAGCGCCCTGCAAACCGCGCTCGATGGTGTGCATCACCATGGGCGTCAACGCATCGGGTTCGCTCTCTCGGGCGATGGCGAGCTCCAGCCGCTTCACCGGCGCCAGCCCTCTCTTTTTGGTAGCCTGACCGGTCACCGTGTCCGGTCTGTTTGGCGACACCGGAGCCTGCGCCCAGCCAGCGGGTTCACCTGCCACAGAGACCAGCAACACCGCCAGCACACCGACTGCTCTCAATCGAAACAGGTCTTTCATGACCCATGAGCCTCCTGTTCTGAAGGTGGAACGGGGCGGGTCCACGGAGCAGCGAATGGGAGAAGACAATAGCCACAGAGGTGGACTCGCTGCGTTCTCACCCACTCCTTCCACACCGTAACGGGCTTTCCTTCCATGGCACACCTTTGCGCAGGCGCATCTGCTATAATAAGGCTGGTGATGGAAAATGGCGATTCAATCGGTGCCCAAAAAGAAGATTGTGTACCCGGAAAGTGATGGCAAACCGATGGCGGACAACACCAAACAGCTGGAGACCAT
>CAKZNX010000062.1 GCA_937132045.1 uncultured bacterium | reverse complement strand
GGGGATTGCTTCGTCGCTTCGCTTCTCGCAATGACACGGGAGGTGAGGGGGATTGCTTCGTCGCTTCGCTTCTCGCAATGACACGGGAGGTGAGGGGGATTGCTTCGTCGCTTCGCTTCTCGCAATGACACGGGAGGTGAGGGGGATTGCTTCGTCGCCTCGCTTCTCGCAATGACACGGGAGGTGAGGGGGATTGCTTCGTCGCTTCGCTTCTCGCAATGACACGGGGTGTGGTGTCACGCCGAGCCTGAAGGCGAAATCACCCCGTGTGGTGAGAGGACCCGGGCAGGGGCGGGGTATCCTGGACACGTCGGGTATCCTGTTGCCCCTGCCAGTGTTGAACCCCAGACAGTGGGGTGCTAGTACAGCGGTCGTATCTTGATGTTACGGAACCACACTTCGTGTCCGTGGTTCTGTAAGCCGATGTAGCCCGGCTTCACCATATCCTTATAGGCGTATTTGAACTTGTTGGGAGTGCCGTCGGGGTTCTTGCCGGGTTCGGTCCAGTCGCTCAGCTTGATGTCCACGATTTTCTCGCCGTTCAGGAAAACCTTGAAGCAATCGTCCCGACAGCAGATGCTGAGGCTGTTCCACTCACCCGCCGGGCGCGCGGCGTTCTTGAGGGGAGCTGTGATGTCATACACCGCTCCACAGTCGTGCTTGCCCGGGTTCGGCTTGCCGTAGCTGTCCAGAATCTGAACTTCGATGCCGGTATTCACCGGGTCGTTGCGGTCCCATACGCGCAAAAACACACCGCTGTTGGCGTTCGGAGACACCTTGAAATCGAGGCGCAGGACGAAGTTTTTGTGCTGGTCGTTGGAGTAGAGATAGCCTCCCCCTCTTCCGTTGCAGTAGATGGTGCCATCCTGCACGCTCCACGCGCCCGACTGATCGGCAGCCGTCCAGCCCGACAGGTCGGTACCGTTGAACAGCAGTTTCCAGCCGAAGCGCTGCTCGCGCGGAGAGAGGGTATTGTGGTCAGCGAAGACAGATACGCTCAGTGCGCAGACCAGCACACCTGCAAGCAGCAGTCGGTATTTCATGGTAACCCACCTCCTTCTCGCGGTAACACACCACCATTCTTTTCCTTATCGCGAAGAAAGAGTCCTTCTATGGAACAAGCGACGATGTACAGAGGTCAGCCGGTTGCCTGACGCACGGTCTCGTACACCGTCAGCGACAGGTCGGCGATGAACTGTGCAGCGATGCGACGGTGCCCGCATCCACGGGTCAGCACCACCAGTGTGTAACAGCCCGAAGGCGTCCACACTACCGCCGAGTCGTGATGGTGTCCGCTGATCTCTCCTGTCTTGTTTGCCACGCGCGCCTCGTCGGGCAGGTGGTACGGTATCTGGTCGCGATAGAACTGCCCGCGCATGATATCCAGCATCCGCTCGCAACCGGCGCCAGAGACCAGCAGTCTGCCGTCCGTCGCACGTATCTCGCCCTGCGCCATCCACTGCAGCAGGTCGGCGATCTCGGTGGCACAGCACAGGTTCTCTCGTCCCTGCTCTGCCGCCGCGAAGTCGTACATCTTGCGCTGAAGGGTGGTATGGTGAAAGCCCAGCAAGTGCAGAAACTCCTGAATCGGCTCCACGCCCACGCGGTCGATCAGCATGTTGGTGGCAGTGTTGTCGCTGAGCACAACCATCAGTACCGCCAGGTCATGCAGTGTCGGCTCCAGCCCGGTGTGCAGTTCTCGCAGAATACCGGAACCCGGGGTGCGGTCGTCGTCGCGCAGGGACAGTTTCTCGTTCCAGTCCAGCAGCCCCCGCTCGCTCATCCAGAAAAGACCCGCCAGAAGGGGTACTTTGATGATACTGGCAGAGCGGAAAACCATGTCGCCGTTGATGTTCACCTGCAGGTCAAAGTCCACGCCGCGCAGTGCCAACCCCACCTCTGCCGGTGCATGGTGTATCTTCTCCTGCAGTTGCGCCAGTATCCGTTGCTGCATGCGCATTCCCCCTCAATAAGCCCCCAGTTCGCGCAGCCGCTCGTCACTGATGCCGAAGTGGTGTGCGATCTCGTGAATCAGCGTTCGCCGGATGGCATCGCGAACCCGCTCTGGCGTGCGATATCTTCGCTCGATGGGGCGCTGGAAGATGGTGATACGGTCGGGGAATACTGGCTCGCCGACGGTGACCCCGCGCTCGGTAAGAGGGGTGCCCTCGTACAGCCCGAAGAGGTCTTCCCACGCACGAAGCCCCACTTTGCGCCTCTGTTCCGGGGATGCCGTCCATTCCACCAGCACCTCCACGTTTCGCAGGTGGCGCAGTATCTCCTCGGGCAGGGTGTCGATGGCTTCCTCCACCAGTTTGCGAAACTCGGCTGGGGTCATACGGTCACCTCAGCGTGCGGTAGCGGAGGTACAGCTCGCTGTCCTGCTCATACACCGACACCAGTTCCATGCGCACCGCGCGCTCTCGCGCAAACCCCTGTCCTTCTACAGTGGTAGGGATGTGGCTTCCCCCTTTTACCTTCGGTGCAAGGGTCAGGAACCACTCGTCGATTAGCCCAGCCGCGAACATCTCGAAGTTCAGTCCACCACCACCTTCACATAGCAGCCGCTCGACCCCCATCTGATGACGCAGGAACCGCAGCGCCTGCGTAAGGTTCACTCTGTCCACCCCACACACCACCACATGAGCGACCTCTTGCAGAGCCGTGCGCTGTCCTTCGGGCATCTGCTCGGTGGTGAACACGATTGCCCTGCCCGGCGCATCACGGAAGAAGCGAGCGTCAGCAGGAATGTTGCCACCCGTGGTGACCACCGCCCGCATCAGGGACGGCGGGTAAGCAACGTGCCCTACACGCAGAGTGCTTGCACCGATCATCACCGCCTGCGCGTTGCTTTGCAGGCGCTTCATGAGCATCTGGTCGGAGGGGCTACCCAGCCCAGACGCGGAGTCGCCCACCTCTCCAAGCGTAATCTTGCCGTCCAGCGAGCTGACCATATTCAGAAAGATGTATGGGCGGTCGGGTGGGGCAGGTGGAAAGGAAATCCGCTGGTAGAGGGATTCCTGGGTGTGTTGTTCGCCGGTAAGATCAAGCAGACAGCGCACTATCGGTTCTCCTTTCAACCGCGGTGTGTCGTCATTATACCCCATTCGGCACCGCAGCCCGAGCGACCGCGCTCGCTGCCGGATATCTTGATGGCTCCTCGCGTCAGCAACGTTGTGCGAGAACCGATGCCACCATCATACGAAAGCCTTACGGCGACCGGGTAAAAAAGAACCGTTCCCCCTTCCCGATGCCGGGAAGGGGGATAAGGGTGAGGTCGAGCCTTCGCATCGGTTAACTTGCGGACCTCATTCGTCGCCGATGGCGCCGAAATTGCTCACCAGCACGCCGAAGTCGAACAGGGTTACTTCCATGTCGCCGTCGAGGTCTGCCTCGGCATTCCAGCTGTCATCGCCGGGCACCGAGCCGAACGCCGCCACCAGCGCACCGAAGTCGAACAGGGTCACCTCGTTGTCGCCGTCGACGTCGCCGTTGGTGAGCGCCACATCTAGGCCGGTCAAATCCGCATTTGTAACGACCAGGTCGGGCACCACCACTCTCAGCCAGTGGCTGGCTTTGAAGGCGACATCGTAGGTGCCCGACTGCACATCGGGGATGGTGTACTGCCCGGCGTCGCTGGTGTACAGAACACCACTGCGCACCGATACGCCCCCTTGCCGCAGTTCATACACGATGGGCACCCGCGCGATTACCCCACCAAATTCACGCAGTTCGATGGTGCCGCTGATACGGTAGCTCAGCGGAACGATGAAGTACTGTTCGCCGGGGATGCTACCGAAGTTCACCTGTCGCGGCTCGCCTAAGTTGCCGCCGCCACCGATACCCGCGAGCACCTGGTTGGACAGATAGTCGTGGAACAGCCCGTTAATGAACACGCACACCTTGAACGGACCGGTCGGGTTGCCGATGGCGCTGAGCGGTATCGCCATCTCCACGCCTGTCCTCACGTCCAGCCCAATGCCGGGTCCGAAGCCGGCGGTCACGCCACCGATATTGCGGTTGTCGATGGTGACGCGGATCCCGAACGGGTTGTTGCCGTCCACCAGCACGCCGTCGCTAACCGCACCGGTATTGCCCAGATACAGCCCCACGCCGGGATTGCCCAGCTCCGCGTAGTTGGCGTATAGCCGGTACGGCGAGCCTCCGCCGGTGACCCCAATCCAGAAGTCTGCTCCGAAGCCGGGGTCAAAGGTCAAGCCGTTGCCGCTACCGTCATCGCCCATGCGGTTCAGCCCGTTGAAGTCCACATCGGGGTTGTCGCCGCGCAGACGGTTCTGCCCACCGGGACCGGTGTCGAAAAAAATCTCCAGCTTGTTGAAGTTGGATTCGAGATTGCCCGCCAGCAGGAGGTAGAGCACCCCGTTGTGTACCACTCCATAGGCAACGTCCAGCTCGGAGCCGTTGGCGTAGTCCACCATGCCAAGGTTGCTATCGCCGAAGCCGGTCTGAGTGTCCTGCACGGCAAGGATTTTGTACCGGTCGTCCCAGTACCCGTCGATAACCGGCTGAGCGAAAGCGTCGGTAACGAACAGCGCGCTGAGAGCCAGCGCAACCACGGAGACGATGCGCATCATCCTTCATACCCTCCTTTCGGTGAGGTGGTACTGGTAATACTTAGTGGGAATACGTATTCCTTACAAATCTATTATCGCTCGAATTCGCAACTTCGTCAAGCGATGTGGAGCCAATCCGTGTCATTGCGAGGAGCGCAGCGACGAAGCAATCCCCTTTCGCATACCGCTGCCCCCGTGTCATTGCGAGGAGCGCAGCGACGTAACAGTCCCCTCCAAGTGCCGCACAAACCGCAGGGGATTGCTTCGCCTGCCTGAAGGCAGGCTCGCAA
>CAKZNX010000061.1 GCA_937132045.1 uncultured bacterium | reverse complement strand
GCAGCGCCTCTGCTTGCCCTCACCGCCGAACAGCGCGAACTGAAAGGAACGCTCTTCTGCACCATGCCGTGGGAGCGACGCACCACACGGAACATCATCGGCTGGCTAGAGGGCACAGACCCCAAGTTCAAGAACCAGATTATCGTCATCTCGGCATATTATGATGCCATGTCCGTGGTGCCGGCGCTGGCGCCCGGCGCAGAGAGCGCCTGTGGTGTAGCAGGTCTGCTGGAGGTGGCTCGCGCCTACAAGGCGAACCCTCCCAAGCGCACCATCATGTTCATCGCCACCAGCGCGCATTTCCTCTCCCTGCAGGGCGTGCGGGAGTGGATGGACCGGCACATGTTCGAACTCGAGCGCCCGAACGTCGGTCAGCGGCTGGTGAACTCGCTCATCAGCACCGTGGGCATCAAACCCAAACAGAAGAAACTGCTGGACATCTACCTCTTCCTGTCGCTGGACCTTTCCAGCAAGTCGCGACAGGTTGGGCTTTTCTATAAAGGTTACTTCTATGACATGCGCGAGGATGTGCAGAACCGCTTCTCGGATACGGCGCGCATCTGCCGTGAGAACGCGGAGAAGGTGGGATACATCCTCGGTTTCGACCACAAGAAAGCCTTCGCGGACGGCGTCAACCCGGTGGAGGGCAAGAACTGGCGCAACTACCTGCCGGGCAAATTCGCCTTCGACGCCGAGGTGGTGACCCTCTCTGGCGCGAACGGCATGACTTTCTGCACCACCGACGACTCGCGCGCACTGGTGGACACGCCCTTCGACACGCCAGAGAAGGTGAACATCGCCAACGTCACGCGCCAGACGAAACTGATCGCTTCTCTGCTGTACCACATCCTGAACGACACCAACGCGCCGGGCGAGCTGAACGTGCCCCGATTCCCTATCTCCGAGCCGGGCAACTTCCAGACAATGGGTCTGCAGGGCGGCTTCGGCACGCTGGATGGGCAGGTGGTGCTGTTTGACCCGCGGCGCAGCTTCATCCCGAACCAGCCGGTACCCGGTTCGATAGCCGTCGTACGTCACGCCACCAAGACCTTTATGGGCGTGCGCGGGAACATGATCCAGATGGTGCGCCCCGAGGATGCTTACTTCCGCTTCCCAGGTATCCCACCCATCACCGCCTACGGCTGGAACCGCATGACCAGCATCGCCGCGTACCGGCTGAATGAGCAAACCGGCGAGATCGAGTTTGCTCCCGATCTGGGCGTGACCGGCGCCACTGAGTACGCTATCGACTTCACCATGTCGACCGGGCGCAAGACCACGCGCATCGTCGTGTTCCGCTGTGTGCCCACGTCCATTTACGACCTGGTAGACCAGCAGGCTTTGCGTGCGCTGACCACCATGGAGGTGCTGGACGGAGAAACGAACGGTCAGCCGCGCATGTACGGTTACACGCTGGCCACGGTACAGGACTACTCGCTGACCTCCTACGTAGAGGACGTGGCGGTGGTGTTCGCTCAGCCCGGCTCGCGCGTCAAGATTATGATGGGCGTGGGACCGGGAGCGACGCGCTTCCTGCTGATCAACTCGACTCCGCAGAAGCCCGAAGGCGAGGGCTATCTGGTGGCTGGTAGCGCTGAAGAGGCGCAGGGTTTCGTGGTTCGCGCCTTCTCGGAGCGCGAACTGACGGAGCGTGACCTGATTGCCCGCGGCGGAACCATCGCCAACACCGCCCTGCGCGTGGCGGAAGACATGTGGAACCTCGACGAATGGCGCATGAGCCGCCTGCGACAGTTCCGCATCATCAATGAGGGTCTGGAGCAGCTGCACGGGCTGGCGAAGGAACATCTGGACAAAGCGCGCGCCGCTCTAGAGCGCAAGGACTATGCCACCTTCGACACCTACGCCCGCGCCGCGTGGGGATATGAGGCACGCGCTTACCCGGATGTGCAGTCGACCGCCAACGACGTGGTGCGTGGCGTCATCTTCTACATGTTCCTGCTGATGCCGTTCGCCTACTTTATGGAGCGGTTGCTGTTCGGTTTCAGCGACCTGAAACGCCAGTTGATGGCGGCGTTCGTCATCTTCCTGCTCATCTTCTTTGCCTTCAGCCAGATACACCCGGCGTTCCAGCTGGTGAGCAACCTGTTCGTGGTGCTGCTGGCGTTCATCATGCTGGCGCTCTCCCTGCTGGTCACCTTCATGGTGGCGGGCAAGTTCGAGGAGCAGCTGAAGCAGCTGAACCGGCAGATCAGCGGTATTCACCGCGCCGACATCGGGCGCGTGAGCGTGGCGTTTGCCGCGTTCAACCTGGGCGTGTCCAACATGCGCCGCCGCAAAGCGCGAACCGCCCTGACAAGCATCACGCTGATCCTGCTGACGTTTATCGTGCTGTCGTTCACCTCCATCGTGAACGTTCTGCGCTTCAACAAGGTGCCAGCGCCGGGCACTCCACTGTACAACGGTATCATGATCCGTACCGCCCTGTGGGAACCGTTGCAGGAGCCTGCCTACCGGCTTCTCAATGACGAGTTCCGCGACAGGGCGGTGGCGCCGCGTGCGTGGTTCTTCGGTGCCGCGTTTGGAGAGCAGTCGTTCCTCAGCCTGCGCCGCGGTGACCGCCAATACGATGCGAAAGCGCTGGTCGGACTATCTCCGGCGGAGGCGCAGGTCACTCAGCCGCAGAAGGCGCTGGTGGCTGGGCGCTGGTTCCGCGAGGGTGACCGCTACGTGGCCATCGTGCCCACCGCCATCGCGCAACAGCTGCGGGTGGAGCCGGAAGATGTGGGCAAGGCGAAGGTGAACTTCAGCGGCGTCGACTACACGGTCATCGGGATCCTGGATAGCCAGCGGTTCAAGCAGATTACTGACCTCGACCGCGAGCCGCTGACGCCGGTGGACTTCATCCTGATGCAGAAGATGCAGAGGCAGGGCGCCGGTGCAGGCGAAGCGGGCTTCCGCGAGTACGTGCACCTCGAGCCGGATGCCTGTTTCTACATCCCCTACAAGACTCTGATGAACGTAGGCGGGGAGATTCGGAGTATCGCCATCGCCTTCGCCACGCCGGATGAAGTGCGGGTCGTGCTGGACAAGCTGATGCCGCGTCTGGGACTGAATATCTACGCAGGGCAGGGCGATCGCACATGGCGCTACTCCACTCTCGCAGCCACTGCCGGACGGGGCATCGAGTTCATCGTCATCCCGGTGCTGATCGCCGCGCTCATTGTTCTGCAAACGATGCTGAGCAGCGTGTATGAGCGCGTGAAGGAGATTCACATCTTCTCGTCCCTCGGCTTGTCGCCCACGCACATCGGCTTGCTGTTCCTCGCGGAAGCGATGGTGTATGCCATTCTGGGCTCCGTAACGGGTTACTTCTTAGGGCAGCTCAGCGCCAAGGCGATTGTACTGCTGAACGTGCCGGGGCTGTATCTGAACTTCTCGTCGATGGCGGCGGTGGTCTCCACGCTCATCGTGGTGGCAACAGTGTTGGGCTCCACCATCTATCCGGCGCGCAAGGCGTCGGAAGTGGCAACCCCTGCGCTCGAGCGCTCGTGGCGCGTGCCCGAACCAGAGGGCGACGTGTGGCGCATTCCGATGCCTTTCTCGGTGACGCGCGTGCAAGCGGCGGGATTGAACTCGTTCCTGAGCGAGTGGTTGCAGGCGTACGAGGAGTATTCCATCGGCGATTTTGTGACGCAGGGCGTGAAGGCAGAGGAGTACGAGTACGATGGCGGCATCGCGTATCGCATCACCTGCACCGCGTGGGTGGCGCCGTTTGACCTGGGCGTGAGCCAGAACGTGGAGATCGAAGCCACGCCAACCGACATGCCCGACGTCTACGACCTACACCTGACGCTGACCCGCCTGAGCGGGGACATCGCCAACTGGAAGCGCGTGAACCGTCGATTCCTGAACACTCTGCGCAAGCAGTTCCTCATCTGGCGAACCCTGAGACAGGAGGAACGCGAGCGTTATCTGCAGAAAACCGACGGTCGTCAGCCTGCAGGTGTGCCAAGCACTCAACCGGCTACAGGTGCCTGAGAAGTGAGGAGGACATGCGCTATCGCGGAGGAGAGATAAGGGGTGGGGTACTACGTTATCGCGCATGATGGGAACCGATATGGACCGGCGGACATCAGCACCCTTCAGCAGTGGGTACGGGAAGGGCGCATTGTGGCAAACACCACACTCGAGGACGAGTTTACGGGTACGAAGATCCGCGCCAGCCTCCTGCCGGAGCTCAGCCACCTGTTCCCCAGCACGGGTGCACCGCCGATAGACGGTGCTTCTGCCCCGCCTCCAGGTGCTATGGTTGGAGGCGGGCCCAGCAGTCGGGCAACGACCGCGCTGGTGCTGGGTATCGTGGGGTTGATCTGTTGCCAGTTACTCAGCATCGCGGCAATAGTGATAGGCAAATCGGAGATGAACGACGTCGACCGCGGTCTGGCGCCGGTTGAAGGTAGAGGATTGGCGCAGGCGGGATTCATCCTGGGCATTGTCGGCGTGATCTTGCTGGTTCTGGGACTCATATATTTCGCAGTGATGCTTGGGGTGGGTCTTAACAGTGTTCCCAATTTCTGAATTCCTTCGGCGGCTGACCGTTTTGCTGGCGATTGCGGGTTTGATCTGGGGTGGGGCGTATGTTGCCAGCCCGTTGGTGGAGCGAGGACCGGTGCTTTGCACGTTTCGCGTGGTGAGCGGCAAATCCTGTCCCACCTGTGGGATGACCCGTGCCACCTGTGCGCTGGCGCGTGGACACTGGCGCGAGGCGATGCGCCACCATCCGCTGGTAGTGCCGTTCTGGGTGGCGATGATTGCGCTGATCTGGGTGCACCGGGGCGCGACGGCTTCACGGCAGCGCGAGCCGTGGCGTCGGGTGAGCCTGTACGTGTTTCTGTGTGTGCTATTCGCAGCAACTGTTTTTCGGGTAATCGAGTGGATACCGTCAGGGTGAGCAGACCAGATTTGGGAGGAGGATCTTCGCGGTGGCAATAAGGGATGAGATCGCCGTAGCACGCGAAACAGCGGAGACACAATCCGTAGAAGCGGGGCAACGTTTTGAAGAGGGTTTTACCGTACGCACTGCCATCGGCACGCTGTTTATTGCCTTCATCATGTTGCCCGGTGCGCTGTATCTGGGCTTGGTCGCCGGGCAGGGCTTGGGACCTGCCGCGCAGTGGGTGACCATCGTGCTGTTTGCCGAGGTGGCGCGTCGTTCGTTCGCTCCGCTGAAGAAGCAGGAGATTTACATCCTGTTCTATGTGGCATCGTCGCTGACCTTGTTGATGCCGGGTGGTATCGGTCTCTCGGGCGGACCGTTTGGCGGGTTTATCTGGAACCAGTATTTCATCCAGTCGCCTCCCGCCGCGCCTATCGCGAACCAGATTCCCACCTGGGCGGTTCCGCGACCGGATAGCCTGGCGATACTGCACCGCACCTTCTTCCATCGAGACTGGCTGATACCCATTGTGCTGCTGGTGACGAACGAGATATTCGGGCGCATGATGTGGATGGGGCTGGGCTACACGCTCTTCCGCATCACCAACGACGTGGAGCGCCTGCCCTTCCCGATGGCTCCGGTGGCGGCATCCGGTGCAACCGCGCTGGCGGAGGCGTCGCGCAAGGAGGAGTCATGGCGGTGGCGCGTCTTCTCCACCGGCGCAGTCATCGGGCTGGTATACGGTGTGTTCTATCTGGCGGTACCCATCTTCACCAGCGTGCTGTTCGGCAGGGCGTTCATGCTCATCCCGATCCCGTTCTTCGACCTGGTCCCCAACACCGAACACATCTTGCCCGCGGCGCTGACGGGTCTGTCGGGCGACCTTGGGCTGGTGCTCACCGGTTTTGTCATCCCGGCGCCTATCGTTATCGGTAGCGCTACAGCCAGCGTCCTGTGTCAGGTGTTCACCAACCCCATACTGCAACGGTTAGGACTGCTCCCCGACTGGTACCCGGGTATGAGCACCATCCAGACCTCGCTGACGGTGACCATGAACTTCTGGCTGAGCGTGGGTATCGGTGTGCAGCTGGCAGTGGCGTTCATCGGTCTGGTAGCGGTGGTGCGTGCACTTACAGCCCGGCGCGAGAAGGTGCAGTCGCGCGGCATATTCAGCAAGATACCTGCTGGACGAGGGGATAAAGCGTTCACGGTGTATGTTGCCATCGGCGCATGGCTGATCGCCACCGTGGGAATCATCACCATCGCGCACCAGCTGGTACCCGGCTTCCCGCTGTGGATTTTCATCTTCTTTGGGCTGGTGTGGACGCCGATCAACTCCTACATCTCCGCGCGTATGATCGCACTGACCGGTTCCGGCGTGAGCTTCCCCTATCTGCGCGAAGCCACCATCCTGAAAACCGGCTACGATAAGGTGGACATCTGGTATGCACCGATGCCTTTGGCAGACCACGGCTGGGCGGCACAGCGTTTCCGTGAAGTGGAACTGACCGGCACGCGCTTCACCAGCATCCTGTATGCCGAGGCGTTCATGCTGCCGGTGGTGCTGCTCGCCAGCTTCCTGTTCTGGGCGTTCTTCTGGCACACCAGCCAGATACCCTCCGCGCAGTATCCGTATGCGCAGAAGTTCTGGCCCCTCCATGCGCAGATGAACGCGCTGTGGCAGCAGATCAACCTGAAGGGCAGCGACACCGGACAGTGGTTGCTGAGGGCGCTTCGCACCGACTACATCGTGGGCGGCTTTACCGGGGGTATAGCGCTGTTCGCCATCTTCTCGGCGCTGAAACTGCCTCTGCTGTTCTATTACGGCTTCGTGGGAGGCATCGGCGCCCTGCCGCACAACACCATTCCGATGTTGCTGGGCACCATTCTGGGGCATCGGTACTTCGCGCGGCGGTTTGGCAAGGATCAGTGGCGGATGTGGGCACCGGTTCTGCTGGCGGGGTTCTCCTGCGGGATGGGGCTGATCGGTATGGCTGCCATCGCGCTGGCTATCATCGGGCGGTCGGTGTCGTATTTACCTTACTGATTGTGATAGAATAGAGGTGACGCACGCGAGTGCTGTGGAGGAGTTTCGATGAGTGAGGTAATCCAGATGTATTTCGGCTGGCAGGAAGCGTTACCGATCATCGTCATCATCGTTGTGCTGTTCGGGGCGCGCAGACTGCCGGAGCTGGCACGTTCGGTGGGGGAGAGCCTTCGGGAGTTCAAGAAAGCCACCTCCGAGGTGCTGGACGACGAGCCGGCACATCCTGCGCCCGCCAAGACCGAAAAGACCGAGCAGCCATAACGGGGGACGGGGACTGAGCATAGCGTGAAACACGGGCTGGCGCCGACGCAGATAGTGGGATGGCAAGGGGTCAGCCTGCAGGTACCTCCCGACTGGAGCGTTACCGGATTTCAGGGCGATGCGAAGGAGGGATATTTGCGCATCGATTCGCCGGGTTCGCTGGTGGCGGAGGTGCGATGGGCGCAAGCCCGCAAAGCGGTAAACATCCGCAAGCGCCTCGACGATTATCTGAACCTTGTCGAACGCCAGGCGAAGAAGCGCAAAGTGGTCTTTACCGGACGCATTAAGCCCTCCGAGGATTGGGAGGGAGCGCTGGAGTTCAACTACCGTGCCGACCGCAAGGTACGGGGGCTGATCCGGCAGTGTCCCGATTGCCGACGAGTGGTTATCGCGCAGGTAAGCGGAGACAAAGACGACGCGGTGGCTAACATCGCGTATCAGATACTCAACACCCTGCAGGACCACTCCAGCGATGGCTGGTGGACGTGGGCTTTGCTGGGATTGGTTGTGCGACTACCGGAACGCTTCGCGCTGGTGAAGTCGCAGGTGATGTCGGGCTACCTCAGCCTGCAGTTCCGGTGGGGTTACCGGGAAGTGACCGTCGAGCGCTGGGGGCTCGCCGACGTCACCCTCAAGAGGTGGACGCTGGAGGACTGGGCGCTCCAGCCGGCAGGCTGGAAACGGGCGCGTGTGGAGCGGGCGCAGGGTCAGGCGCGGGGACATCCTGCCGTCATGCTGAGCGGGGTGCGCACGGCACCGGTTGTGTGGCTGCGACGGAAGCTTGAGCGCGTGCTGCTGCGCCGACCTGAACTGGCACACGGCGCGGTGTGGCACTGCGAGCCGGGCAATCGCATCTACTCGGTGCGGGTGGAGCGGACGGGCGAGCAGATGTTGCATGACATCGTGGACACCGTGGTGTGCCACTGAAGCATCGCTCGGGATACAAGCGGCGGGCGATATGGGCTTGCGCGATTTATTGGGTAAATTCATCCCGGCTGTGAAGCCGAAGCCGGTGCTGTCGAGGCAGGAGGCTCTGACCGCCAGACCTCTACGTAACCCGCTGATCGAGTGGGAGCCAATGGACGACGGCGAACTCGTGCTGAAGGTGCCGGTGGAGCAGCGCAGTCTGGTGATACGCTGGGCGATCGCGGCGTTTCGACTGCCGCCGGTACGTCAGATTCAGCTGGACGAGGTGGGAGCCGCCGTGTGGGATTTGTGCGACGGCGAGCACACCGTGGAATCCATTGTTCAGGAGATGTGTAAACGCACACGCATGAGCCGCCGAGAGGTGGAGGCGTCAGTAAGCATGTTTCTGAAGATGCTGGCTGATCGCAGACTGGTGGCGTTCATACGGGGAGGAAAGAAGAAGGCATGAAAAAAGATGGACGTCAGGTTGAACGCTTGCAGTTGCCGTTCCGTGTGGCATTCCACATCAGTATGCAAAGCGTGCGCATCCGCTTCTGGAGATCCGTGATCACCGCTGCCGGTACCGTTCTGGGTATCGCCTTCCTTGTTTCCGTGTTAACAGCCATGATGATTCAGCGCAATTCAGGAGCGATCACCGATCCCTCCGAGCGCTACCGCATGACGTGGCTGGTGATCATGAGCCTGCTGGTGTGTCTGGTAGGTATTACCAACGCCATGCTGATGTCGGTGACTGAGCGCTACAAGGAAATCGGCACGATGAAGTGCCTTGGCGCGTACGACATCTTCATCGTGGAGCTGTTCTTCATCGAATCCGCTCTGGTCGGTCTCATCGCCTCGGTCATCGGATGGTTTCTGGGTGTGTTTGCGGTGGTGCTGCTCAAGCTGTTCGGCGAGGGGTTCAAAGTGTTCGGGTGGGTCAGTCCGGGTGAGGTTTTCCTTTACCTTATCCTGTCGATAGTCATCGGGACGCTATTGTCGGTGATTGCAACCATCATACCCGCGCAGGTTGCAGCGCGTATGCCCGCCGCTGCCGCGTTGCGCGTGGAAGTCTAACAAGGGGGTGCATCGATGGCGGTTCAGCCACAAACCAATCAGACGACCGCGACCGGCACCGAATACATCGTGCGGTGCAAAGATGTGGTGAAAGAGTACATGATGGGCACGCAGATCGTGCGTGCTCTCAACGGTGTCACGCTGGACATCGTTCGCGGCGAGTACCTCTCTATCATGGGTCCGTCCGGGTCGGGCAAGTCCACGCTTTTTAACATGATTGGAGGTCTGGACAAACCGACTGGCGGCTCGGTCTTCATCAACGACGTGGACATGGCGCAGCTGGACGCTCAGGAATTGGCGTTTTTGCGGTGCCGCACCATTGGCTACATCTTCCAAACGTTCAACCTGATCCCCGTGATGACCGCGCTGGAAAACGTGATGCTACCGATGATCTTTGGCGGACTGTCCACAGATGAAGCCATCGACCGCGGCATTGAACTGCTCAAGCTGGTGGGGCTGGGTGAGCGTCTGCACCACAAGCCCAGCGAGCTGTCGGGTGGACAGCAACAGCGTGTGGCGATTGCGCGCGCGCTGGCAAACAACCCGCAGATTATCCTGGCGGACGAGCCAACCGGTAACCTGGACCTGCGCACGGGTAAGGAGATCATCGAACTGCTCCGCCAGCTGAACAAAGAGCAGGGCGTGACCATAATCTCTGCAACGCACGACCTTAAGATGGTAGACGTCTCTGACCGCATCGTGTGGATACGCGACGGGCGCATCGACCGGGTAGAGGAGCGCGCTGCCGTCGAGGTGCGCGTCGGCGACGTGGAAGGCACCCCCGGCTAGGGTTTTTCGCCAGAGACCGCGGCATCGGGGCAGGACGGGCAGTCGCCGCCTGCCCTGCGTTTCCATTTGTGTTATAATCGAAAACACACCGTGATGAGACCTGCTGGAAGGAGCTTTGTGCATGAGTGCGCCCCTGATACGACCAAACGTGCTGGAGCTGGAGCCATACAGTCCCGGCAAGCCTATAGAGGAAGTCAAACGCGAGTTCGGGTTGACCGATGTGGTGAAGCTGGCATCCAACGAGAACCCGCTGGGTCCCTCACCGCGCGCCATCGAGGCAGCCGCACGAGCCATGCAGACCGCCAACCTGTACCCCGACGGAAACTGCTACGAACTCCGGCAGGCGGTGGCGAAACATGTCGGCGTGGCACCGGAATATTTTCTGTTCGGTAACGGATCGGACGAACTGATACACTACATCGGGTTGACCTTCCTGATGCCGGGCGATGAGGTGATTACGGGCTATCCGTCGTTCGTGCGCTACGATGCAGCGGCGAAGCTGAACGACGCGGTACTGCACCTCGTGCCCCTGCGCGAGCACCGCTTCGACCTGCCGGCGATACTGAAGCAGGTGAACGCACGCACCAAGCTGATATTCATCGCCAACCCGAACAACCCAACCGGCACCGTGGTCACGGCAGACGAGGTGGAGTCATTCGTGCGTGACCTGCCATCGCATGTGGTAGTGGTGTTTGATCAGGCGTATCAGGAGTATGTCTCTCGCGCCGACTATCCCGATACGCTCCGCTATGTGCGGGAGGGGCGTAACATCATCATCCTGCGCACCTTTTCGAAGGCATACGCGCTGGCTGGGTTGCGCGTGGGGTATGCGATTGCGCACCCCGAAATCATCGATGCGATCAACCGCGTGCGAGAACCCTTTAACGTGAACAGCGTGGCGCAGTCGGCGGCGCTGGCAGCATTGCACGATCAGGAGCATCTGCAACGCGCCGTGGCGCTCAATCGACAGGGACTGGAGTACTTCTACGCACAATGCGACAGGCTGGGACTGAAGTATGTGCGCAGTGAGGCGAACTGCCTCATGGTAGACCTTGGACGGGATACCCAGCCCATCTTCCAGCAACTCTTGCGTCGGGGAGTGATTGTGCGAACGGGACACATCTTCGGCTTGCCGACCTATCTGCGCATTACCACGGGCAAACCGGAGGAAAACGAGCGATTTATTCGGGCACTGGAGGAGGTTCTGAAATCATGATCATCGTTCTGGACAAGAGTGCAACACCTGAACAGATAGAACAGATCACCTCGAAACTCGAGCAGGGAGGCTATCAGGCGCATCCTATTTTTGGCGTGGAGAAAACGGTCATCGGCGCGGTGGGTGTGCCTGAAGAGGAGAAACCGGGTTACGTGGAGCAGTTCGAGGCACTGCCGTTCGTCGAGCGGGTCATCACCATTCTGGCGCCCTACAAGCTGGCGGCGAAGGCATATCGTCCGCAGGGAAGCGTGGTGCGGGTCGGCGACAGGGTGGAAATCGGCGGAGACCGCGTGTGCATCATGGCGGGTCCCTGTACTGTGGAGACTTACGAGCAGACCATGTCCACCGCGCGCGCGGTGAAAGAGGCAGGTGCGCACATGCTGAGGGGCGGCGCATACAAACCCAGCACGTCGCCTTACTCGTTCCAGGGGCTCGGCGTGGATGGGCTGAAGATACTGGCGGAGGCTCGTGCCGAGACGGGGCTTCCTGTGGTAACCGAAGTGATGGATCCGCGCAACGTGGAACTGGTGTGCCAGTACGCCGACATGCTTCAGATCGGCACGCGCAACATGCAGAATTACGACCTTCTGCGCGAAGTGGGCAACACAAGGCATCCGGTTCTGCTGAAGCGAGGTATGTGGGCGCGCATCGACGAGTGGCTGATGGCGGCGGAGTACATTATGAAAGGCGGTAACGAGAACGTGGTGCTTTGCGAGCGTGGCATTCGTACTTTCGAGACCGCTACCCGCAACACCCTCGATCTCTCCGCCGTAGCTCATGTCAAGCAGGAATCGCATCTGCCCGTGGTGGTGGACCCCAGTCAGGGTACCGGCAAGTGGGTCCTCGTGTTGCCGATGAGCCGAGCGGCGATCGCGGCGGGAGCAGACGGGCTGATCATCGAGGTGCATCCTCGTCCCGAGCAGGCGTGGAAGGATGGGGCGCAATCGGTGACTTTCGAGAACTTCGGTCAGTTGATGCGGGAAGTGCGCGCCATCGCCGAGGTCATGGGCAAGGCTCTGTAGCCGCGAGCCGTACAGTTTGCGAGTACGTCTATGAAAGGCTCTGCGGTAGGCGCGGAGGAACCTGACCACCTGCCCCTTGCCTGAGAGAGATGGGGAGCCTGCGCCTCTCCCCGC
>CAKZNX010000060.1 GCA_937132045.1 uncultured bacterium | reverse complement strand
ACGAAGCAATCTCCTCCACCTACCGCAAACCGCAGGAGATTGCTTCGCCTGCCTTGGGGGCAGGCTCGCAATGACACTGGCGCAACAGCATAAACATCACAGTGCCTTAAAGAGATTTCCTGCGTGCCTGGTTGCAGCAGGGTGTGCGCACGAGAGCACTCTCTGCTTACTGGTGGGAGGTCTCTTAGCGTCTCTGGGAGCCGCAGCAGGTGCGTCACGAACTGCGACGGTATCGTAAGGAGACGCGTTAGCCGTGTTGAGCCAGGGCTGACTTGCCACGACGACGTTTGGCACGACGTGGGTAATCACCAACGGTTTGGCGATGGTGGTCAGTGATAACCCGGTTGACCTGTTTGGGGTGCTGCGCTACCAGGTGGTTCATCCTTCACTTGTGAGGCTGGTTCTGCCCGAGAACCAGAAGCAAACCCATCACCGCGCCGTAGATGGCAGCGACGACCGGGTTGCACAGGATACCTCAGGTGCTGCCCACCTTGCGCGACAGAGCGGACAGAACCAGCCCCACCAGTGCGCCGCCCACCACAGCGAGAACCGTTTTCAGTGGCATGTCGCTCGCTCCTTACTGCGCGTCGCCTTCCGCTACCGATGCTGCTGGCGCCTCCGCGGGCAGATAGGGCAAAATCTTCGCCATGATGTGCCCCTTTGGCATAAGCCCAACCAGCCGCTCACGGGCGAAACCCCGCGTAAACAGGATGAGCGTCGGAATGCCCTGGATGCCGTAGGCGTTGGCGGTGATGGGGTTCTCGTCGGTATTGAGCTTCACGACCTTCAGCCGCCCCTGATACTCTCTTGCAATATCCTCGAGGATCGGCGCCAGCATCCGACAAGGACCACACCACGGCGCCCAGAAGTCTACCAGCACCGGGAGGTCCGACTCCAGCACCTCCTGTTTGAAGTTGCTGGCGTTCACGTGCTTGATCAAGCCACTGTCCGCGTGGTCAGATGCCTGACGTCGTCCGAAAAGCCCAAACATATGGTTCATTCACCTCCGTGTTCATGTGTCCACCATTTTAGATACGCTTCACCCCTGCTAGGATTCGCGATACAATACCTGAGGAGGTGAGCCATGCATCCCGCGATAGAGAGTATTCGGGGTGGTTTAATCGTCTCGTGTCAGGCGCCGGAGGATACTCCGCTCGGTCAGCCACAGGTGCTGGCCGCGCTGGCGGAAGCCGCGGTGAGGGGAGGAGCGGTGAGCATTCGTGCCAACCTTCCCCAGAACATTCGAGCCGTTCGTACGCTGGTTTCGGTTCCCGTCATCGGCATCTTCAAACACCCTTTGCCCGACTATCCCGTCTACATCACGCCGACCTCCGACCATGCCCGCTCGGTGGTGGAGGCGGGCGCAGACATTGTGGCGATCGACGCTACCGCGCGCGAGCGTCCAGAGCCTCTGCCGCAGCTGATACGGCGCATCCGGGAGGAGCTGCGCGTGCCGGTGATGGCGGACATCTCCACGCTGGAAGAGGGCATCTCTGCAGCGGAAATGGGTGCCGACCTGCTGGCGACCACCATGTCAGGCTACACGCCATACACCGAGCACAGGCGCGCGATGGGTGCCGACATCGCGCTGGTGGCTGAACTGGCAGGCAGAATCGCCGTGCCGGTGGTCTGCGAGGGACGCATTGCTTCACCGCAGGATGCCCGTCGGGCGCTGGAGGCAGGGGCGTGGGCGGTGGTGGTGGGTACGGCAATCACGGCAATCGATCAGGTCACGGCGCGCTTCGTTCAGGAGATGCGTGCGCGATAGAAACCCTAACCTGCGGGCGGTGGGGCAGAGCTGGCGTTGAAGCGATTCATCGCCGTCTGCACCCCTTCCGTCAAAATAGCCTCCACCGCGTCGGCGGCGCGGTGTATCGCGTCATCCACCATCTCGCGCTCCTGCGGGGAGAAGCGTGAAAGCACATACTCCACCATCTGCCCTGGTGGTGGACTGCCGATACCCACTCGCACGCGCGGGAACCCCTGCGTACCCAAACTGGCGATGATGGAGGACAGCCCATTGTGCCCGCCGTCCGAGCCGGAGGGACGGATGCGGATTCTGCCCGGCGGCAGGGCAACGTCGTCCACAATGACCAGCAGGCGCGGCGTCTCAAGGGGGTATCGCGCCAGCAGAGCACGCGCCGCTTCCCCACTGCGGTTCATGTAGGTCATCGGTTTTGCCAGCAGCACGGGCGTGCTGGCGATCGTGCCGAGACCGCAATGGGCGTGGTCGCGGTGAAGGTTCAGGCGGATGCGGTGCCTGCCGGCAAGCTTGTCCACGACATCGAAGCCGACATTGTGCCGGGTGTGTGCATACTCTGCGCCGGGGTTGCCCAGCCCCAGCACAATCCATTCCGGCTGAATATCGGGTTCTCGCCTGCGAGAGAAGAGTCGCATTCCGCTACGAGTTGCGCGTGCGCACCAGCTCGGTTTGTCGCTCGAACAACACGCTCACCGAGTCGTCATTGTGGATGCGCAGGATCGCTTCCGCCAGCAAAGGCGCCACCGACAGCACGGTAATCTTGTCGTTAAGCTTCTCCGGCGGGACGGGGATGGTATCAGTGACAATCAGCTTGCGAATATCGGACTGAAGGATGCGCTCCGGCGCGTTGCCCGACAGCACCGCGTGCGTACAGCAGGCGATGACCCCTGTTGCCCCGCGTTCCAGCAGAGCCGAGGCGCCCTGCACCAGCGAGCCGCCCGTGTCCACCATGTCGTCGATCATGATGGCGGTCTTGCCCTCCACGTTGCCCACCACTTCCATCACTTCCACCTTGTTCGGTTCCGGGCGGCGTTTGGCAATGATGGCAAAGGGCACGTCCAGCATCTCCGCCAGCGCTTTCGCGCGAGGCGTACCGGCAACATCAGGCGAGACCACCACGCAGTTTCCGTGTGCCAGCCCCGACTCGATCAGGTATTCGCCGATGAGCGGACCGGCATACAGATGATCTACGGGCAGATTGAAGAATCCCTGTATCTGCTGGGCGTGGAGGTCCACGGTCAGCACGCGGTTTGCACCAGCCACCTCCAGCAGGTTCGCCACCAGACGGGCGGTGATGGGTTCTCGCGGTTTCACCTTCTTGTCCTGTCGGGCGTAGCCGTAGTAGGGCATCACGCAGGTAATGCGCCGCGCCGACGCCCGGCGAAAGGCATCCAGCATAATGAGCAGTTCCATCAGGTTTTCGTTAACGGGCGCACAGGTAGGTTGCACGATGAAAACGTCCAGCCCTCGGGCGTTCTCGCCGACCTGTACGCGAATCTCCCCGTCCGAGAAGCGCGAAACCAGTATCTGCCCCAGCGGTATCCCCAAACAGTCTGCGATATTCTGCGCCAGCAACGGGTTGGCGTTGCCGGTAAAGATGCGCATACGGTCCTTATCCATTGACTATCCCTCTGACGAAGATTGTTCACGTCGTCGTTTTGCCCAGCCTTCCTTCACTTCCTGACGGCATCGGGCAATCGCCAGCGAATCGGGCGGAACGTTCTGGTTGACGGGCGAGGCAGCGGCGACGTATGCCCCGTCCCCGATTTCCACTGGCGCGATAAGGGTCGCGTGCGAGCCGATGAAGCACCCCTTGCCGATAACGGTGCGGTGCTTGCGATTGCCATCGTAGTTGCAGGTGATAGTTCCCGCGCCGATGTTGGTACCCGCGCCGACGTTCGCGTCGCCCACATAGGTGAGGTGCGCCATGCTGACGTCCTCCTCGATGACGGCGTTTTTCACCTCCACAAAGTCGCCGATTTTGCTGCGCTTGCCCACCACAGTGCCCGGACGCAGATTCGCGAAAGGACCGACGCGCACGTCGTCGTCCAGCGTGCTTTCCACCACCTGCGATGCCAGTACGGTCACGCGGTCGCCCAGCTGGCTGTTCTCGATTCGCGCCATCGGTCCAATCTGGCATTCCTCACCGATGACGGTGCTACCGAGAAGATACGTGTTTGGATAGATGGTGGTATCCTGTCCCACCTGCACGTCGGCGTCGATGTAGGTGCTGGCGGGGTCCACAATGGTCACGCCGGAAAGCATCAAACGCTCCATGATACGCCAGCGCAGGCGCGACGCCACATCCGCCAGCTCCACGCGGGTGTTGACACCCAGCGTCACCTGCCAGTCGTCCGCGACGACCGCTTCCACCTTCCTGCCTTCCTGCGTGAACAGACCAATCACGTCGGTGAGGTAGTATTCACCCTGCGCGTTATCGGGTCGCAGCCGTTGCAGTGCGTCGAACAGCGCGGGCGCCTTAAAGCAATAGATAGAGGTATTGATCTCTCGCACAGCCAGCTGTTCCGGCGAGGCGTCTTTTGCCTCCACGATGCCCAGCACGTTTCCGAAGCTGTCGCGAAGCACGCGCCCGTACATACCGGCGTCATGGGGGAGCACCGCGCTGAGAAGGGTGGCGACTGCGTTCGTGCGCTGGTGGTGTTCCACCAGAGTTTGCAGGGTGTGTCCATCGATGAGAGGGGTATCGCCGGGAAGGACCAGCAGGTCGCCCTGATAATTCTGCAGCGCCGGCTGGGTGACCATCACCGCGTGCCCCGTGCCAAGCTGCTGTTCCTGCAGGACGAACTCGCACTGTCCATGAAACATCTCCTGCACGCGCTCCGCTTCGTGACCCACCACCACAATCAGGCGGGAACATCCAGCTTGAAGACAGGCATCCAGAACGTATGAGAGCAGTGGTTTTCCGCACAGGGGATGAAGCGGTTTGGGCAGACGGGATTTCATTCGGGTGCTCTTGCCAGCCGCCATGACGACAGCTGTCAGGGAAGGTTTGCTCACGCTCGTCCTCCAACAGAGCGGCGACACCCCACCGGGTGCGCTCTACTCTTTATCGCGATAACATGGTATCATCACCACCGCCCTTTGGTCAAGGGCAGCTGTGGTAAAATGGGGCTGGGACGCGGTATGAAAAGGGCTGCTGTCGCAATCTGGGTTCTGAACGCGCTGATGGTGTTGGGGGTGCTGGGGCTGTGGTGGCGTGCGCTATCGCCTGCGGCCGGTCGCCCTGTTGTCGCGGGCGATTCGACACGCACCGAGGAGATCGCCCGACAGGTAACCCTGCGCAAGATGTACGCGGGCAACCCGTCGCGACCTTGGATCGCGCTCACCTTCGACGACGGTCCGCATCCGTATTACACGCCAACCCTCCTCAAGACGCTTCGGCAATTGCAGGTGCGTGCGACCTTCTTCGTGGTCGGCAAGAACGTTGACCGCTACCCGGAGCTGGTGCGGCAGATGGTTCGTGACGGGCATCAGGTCGAAAACCACACGTATCATCACCTGCGGCTGAGCCAGGTTCCGCTGGGCACGGTGCGAGAGGAGATCGAGGCTGGCGCTGACGCGATACGGCGGTCGACAGGGCGCGTTTCGCGCTTCGTGCGTCCGCCGGGTGGGATGATCGACCAGTCCGCGCGGTGGGTAGCGCAGTCCGAAAGCGATGTGGTGGTGATGTGGACGCAGGACCCCGCCGATTACGAACGTCCAGACGAACAGACACTGCGTCGCCGCCTGTTCGAGTCCGTTCGCCCGGGCAGTATCATCCTCTTGCACGAGAAGGTTCCGGTGACGGTGAAGGTTCTGCCAGAGTTTGTGCGCGAGATGCGCCGGCGGGGATACGAGTTCGTCACCATCGAGCAGATGTGGCAGGACATGCAGAGGGCGGTCATCCAGCCAGCATCGCGTCAGGCCGACGGCTTGCCGTCGCCTCGCTTCGGTGGTTCCTGAGAATACAGTTCTGACAGTTCTGCGAAGAGGTTGCGCTCCACCTCGGAACGTTCCTTCTCGTCGTACTCCTCGATGCGCTTCTCCAGCAGCCTCGCCAGCCGAATTGCCCGCCACGCCAGCATCACAATCACCAGCCCGCCAAGCGACCATATCAGGATGCGCAGGATGTCCACACCCATCTACCTCCTTCCTGACTCCAGATTCGTTGCCCAGGCGCTATGCGCGTGGCACAGCGCCACTGCCAGGGCATCCGCTGCGTCGTCGGGCTTCGGTGTTTCACGTAATCCGAGCAGTTTCGTCACCATATACTGTATCTGTTTTTTCTCCGCGCCGCCGTAACCCACCACTGCCGTCTTCACCTGCAGAGGCGTGTACTCCACCCAATCGATGCTCCTCTGCGCCACCGCCAGCAGGATGACGCCGATCGTTCGCCCGACACTAAGCGCGGTGGTCTCGTTGCGGTTGAAGAAGAGCCGTTCCGTCACCACCACGTGCGGCTGATGCTCGTCGAGCAGACGACAGACCTCTTCGTAAATCCTCTGCAGCCTGCGAGGGGCAGGGAGGTTCGCCGCGGTGGTGATGCACCCGAAGTCCACTACGCTTAGCTGCTGTCCGTCCTGTCTCAGAAAGCCATAGCCGGTGATGGCGGTGCCGGGGTCAAAGCCCAGTATGACCATTGACATCACCTCTCAGCGCGCCTGCAGTCGGCGCGATTGCGTCGCCAGCTTTGCCAGCTTCCTGCTGTCGCCCACCACCAGCACGCGCAGGCGGTCGGGATGCACGTATTTGCGCGCCGCTGCCAGAACGTCCTGCGCTGTTACCGCCTGCACCCGCGCGATGTAGGAGTCGTAAGTGTCGCGCGGTAGACCCTGTATCTCCAGCAGCATCTGCGCCGACACCGCATCGGACGCGGTGGGGAAGCGGAACACAAACGAGTTAATCAGGCTCTCCTTTGCCTGCTGAAGCTCTTCCTCGCTGGGCGGTTCTTCCACCAGCCGGCGCACCTGCTCCCGAATCAGGTTGATGACCTCCTCCGCCGACTCGCTCTTCGTCTGGCATCCGATGACGAACAGCCCTCGCGGGTTGTTCGAGCCAAAACTGCTCCAGACAGCGTATGCCAGTCCGCGACGGTCGCGTATCTCTTGTGTCAGCCTCGAGGTGAACGAGCCTCCGAGCATGTAGTTCAGCGCGTCCAGCGCAGCGCGTTCCGGCACGCCCCGCGGCACGCCGAGGTGTCCGACTCGCAGGTACGCCTGGTCTGCCTCCTTCGCGATGAAACCGACGGCAGCAGGCAGGTCCTTCACCGAGGGAACGGCTGGCAGAGCGGGTGCCGTGCCCTTCCAGTCACCAAAGAGGCGCCGGATCTCTTCCAGCATGGCGCGACGTTCGAAGTCGCCCGTTACCGCAATCCACAGATTGCGCGGCGTCGCCAGCCGACGATGCCACGCCAGCATGTCCTGTCGGGTGATCCTCTGCACGCTCTGGACGGTGGGCACACGCCCGAGCGGATGGTCGGTGCCGTACACGAACCCTGCGAACTCCCTGCTGGCGGTGCTGGCAATGTCATCGTTGCGCCGGCGGACCTCCTCGACGGTGCGTTCCCTCGCCAGCCGTACCTGCTCTTCACGGAATGCGGGGGTTCGCAGCAGTTCAGCAAGCAGTTTCAGTCCTGTGCGCCAGTCGCGAGCAAGCGTGGACAGCCCGATGCCAATGCTGTCGCCGTCGTCGAGGATGTCCAGTTGCGCTGCCATGTCTTCAATGAGCGCATTGAACGCCTGTGGAGAGCGCGCTGCGGTTCCTCCGGTTCGCCATGCCCGCACGAACACGGTGCTCAGCCCGGCTTTCTCTGCCGGTTCGTACAACCTGCCGCCGCGCAAGCGTATCTCCACGTCCACCAGCGGCAGATCGCGGTCTTCCAACATGTAGACGACCACGCCGTTGGGCAGAGTGAGGCGCTCGGCTCTGGGCATCTGGTACTGCAGGGGCGGATACTCGATGCCGGTAGGCGGCACGGCGCTGGCGGAGGTCAGGCAGGCTAAGGCGCAGGCTATCAGTATCAGTTGTTTCATCGCCTCCCCTCCTCTGCCGATTCCAGCACGGCAACGGTGCAGTTGTTTTTGTGCAGGTATTGTCGCGCTACGCGAAGCACATCCTGCGCAGTGACCTTACGCACGCGATCCACGAAGCGGAACAGCTCGCGCCAGTCGCCCAGCACGGCATCCGCCCACAGCAGCTGTTCTGCCATACCCTCGTTGGAACGCAGTGCGCGCAGGAAGTCTGCCTCTGCCCACGTGCGCATCCGTTTCAGTTCCGCCTCTTCCACCGGCTGGGTGCGCAGTTTGTGTATCTCGCGCCAGAGTGCCTGCTCCAGCTCCTGCACCGTATGCGGATGGCGCGGCACAGCGTCGATGACGAACAGATTGGGGTAGCGATCGCCCGGTGCCGAGAAGGCGGAAACGCTCAGCGCGATTCTCTGCTTCTCCACCAGCTCACGATAGAGGCGCGACGTACGACCGCGCGTCAGGATGCCCTGAATGACCGAGAAGACCACATCGTCGTTATGGGGTGCGCTGGGTTTGTGGAAGCCCATCAGCATCTGCGGATTGGCAGGCATCCTCACCACTACGCGCCGGATGCCTCTTTGGGGAGGTTCTTCAGGAATGCGTGTGTGGGGCAGGGGCTGGGGCGGGATGCTTCCGAAGTACTTCTCCACGAGCGCGATCACCCGCTCTGGCTCCACATCACCCACCACTGCCAGCCAGGTGTTATTGGGGGCGTAGTAGGTGCGGAAGAAGCGGTCGATATCCCCCGTGCGGAGGCGCGAAACATCCGGCTCCCATCCGATGACTGGATTGCGGTAGGGATGCACGAGAAACGCCGTGGCAAGGAACGCCTCCCACAAGGCACCCTCGGGGCTGTCGTGCACGCTCTGGCGACGCTCCTCCAGTACCACGTCTCGCTCCTGATAAAACTGCCGCCACACCGGATTGCGCCTCTGGTCTGCCTGCATCAGCGCGGCGAGCTCGAGGCGGTTAGCCGGAACGCTGACCGTGTAGACGGTGACGTCGCTGGACGTCCAGGCGTTGGTGCCAGGACTGCCAGCACGTTCGAAGACGCGGTCGTACTCCTGCGGAATCAGCCACTGGCTCACCTCCTGCAGGAGCTCTGCCTCTCGCGCCTGCAGCTGGTCAATTCGCTCGCGGTTAGCCTTCTCACCTCTGGCGCGCTCCGCCTCCAGCTCGTCGCGCAGGCGCTCGATCTCGACCCAGATGGGTTTTTCTTTCTCGTAATCCCTCGTGCCGATGGTGGTGGTGCCCTTGAAAAGCATGTGCTCCAGCATGTGGGTCACGCCGGTGCGACCGGTCTCTTCGTCCACCCCACCCACGCGATGCAGGATGTAAAACGCCACCGTGGGCGACTGTTTGCGCGGCAGGATAAGCACACGCATTCCGTTGCTGAGCCGGTGCTCCACGACGCGCTCGGCGAATCGGCTCTGCGCCTGCAGAGTCAGCGGAAGGCACATCAACAGAAAAGCGCCTATCAGCAATCTGGTGCGCAAGTCAGCCCTCCAGCAGTTCCTGTCGTAGTTGCCACAGTACCTGAGTGCTCTTCATTTCCCTGTCGAGATGATACCTGAGGTGCAGGTGCACCGCACGCTCCAGCTCAGCGCTCGCTGCCGCGCCTGGCGGTTCTGCATCGCCTCCCGCGCTGAGCAGACGCCAGGTGAGCCACGCCAGCCGCGACAGCCTCAGGACGCCGGGCACGGACCTGGCGCAAGAGGGACAAAGCGTCCCGCCCATCTGCGGAAGGAACGCCACCTGTTCTGCGTCCACCGGCTTTCCGCAGTGAGCACAGCTGTCCATGGTAGGGCTGTAGCCCTGCTGGAGCATGATAGCGTTCTCAAATCGACACAGCGTCCATGTCGGATGCTCACTGGTTTCCAGCTCGTCCAGCGCGCCCGCAAGCAGGTGAAACAGCTCCTCCTCGGGCACCCCGTCCTCCAGCAGGCGATCGATCAGCTCGCAAGCGTAGATGGCGGCGGTGGAGTTTACCAGCAGGCGATGCAGGCGGGCGCGGGCGCGTTCTACCGACGCCTGTGTGACAATCCAGAAGGTTCTGCCCGGGGCAAGGTGAAACCGCGCCTGCACACAGGTTTCGGTGGCTCCTGCCAACTTGCTGGTGGGCTTGCGGGCGCCCCTTGCCACGGCGGACAGCTTGCCCATCTGCACGGTGAACAGGGTCAGCAGTTTGTCCGCTTCACCGAGCGGACGTCGTCGCAGAACGATTGCCTGCACGGTGACGGGCGGCAATCAGACCTCCTCCTCTACCTGCTGGATCAACGTCACGCCGCTACTGGTGCCGATGCGGTCGGCGCCTGCTTCTATCAGTTGCTCGGCGAAAGTGAGCGTGCGGATACCTCCGGCTGCCTTCACCTTGAGATGCGGAGGCGCTGCGGAACGGAGCAGACGCACATCTTCGAGGGTGGCTCCGCCCTCGCCGAAGCCGGTAGACGTTTTCACGAAGTCGGCGCCGGTTTCCGCTATCAGGCGCGTTGCCTGAATCTTCTCCGCCTGCGTGAGATAGCAGCACTCGATAATCACCTTCAGCGTGGCAGGGTCCTCGGCAGAGCGGCACAGCGAGGCAATCTGCTCGATGTCGTGGCGTACGGTACGCCAGTCGCCCGCCTTCAACGCAGGCAGGGCGATGACCATATCCAGCTCGGTGGCGCCCTGAGCGAGGCACTGCTCCGCTTCGTATATCTTCACGGCGGGCGTGTTTGCCCCCAGTGGAAAGCCGATTACCGTGCCCACCGCTACTGCACTGCCTTTGAGGATGCTCACTGCCCGCTCCACCCAGTACGGCAGGATACAGACGCTGGCAAAGCCATACTCCAGCGCCTCCGTACATAGCCGTTCGATATCGGCGAGGCAGGCGTATGGACGAAGCAGGGTGTGGTCTATCCGTCGAGCCAATTCCTCGCGTGTCATGCGGTTACTCCTCTCCAACTCATTGTATCGGATTCGGCGGAGGCGGGTCAATTCGCCCCTTGCGGTGCACGGACAAAGTTGGTACACTGCTCCTGCGAGCCGTTGGGGGAAGGTAACAATGCGCGGCAAATTCCTGCGAGAACTGGACTGGACGCTGATACTGGTGGCGCTCCTGCTGTGTGCGTGGGGGCTGGTGATGATTTACAGCGCGCGCCGCGCTCAGGATGACGGTCTCTTTTTCGTACGCAAGCAAGCGGTCGCCATGGTCATCGGGGTGGTGGTGATGTTTCTGGTGGCATCCATTCCGATCCAGACGTGGCAGAGGTGGAGTGCGTGGCTGTATGTGCTGAACGTGAGCCTGCTGGTGTACGTGGACCTGTTCGGGCGAACGACCAAAGGGGCACAGCGCTGGATACCACTTCCTGGCGTCTTTAACCTTCAGCCTTCCGAACTGGCAAAGATATTTGTCATCCTCACGCTGGCGCACTGGCTCTCCTCGCGCGAGGAGATGATGAAGACGAGTCCACTGGTTTTGCGCTCGCTCGTGTTCATCGGCTTACCGGTGCTGCTGATCTTCAAACAGCCCGACCTAGGCACGGCGCTGGTGGTAATGGCGATCTGGTTCGGCATGATGATGCTGGCAGGGGCGAAGATGAAGCACCTTGCGACGGTGGTGGTGGTTGGAGCGGTTGCCTTCGTGGCGATGTGGCATTTCAACGTGCTGGAGGACTATCAAAAGAACCGTCTGGTAGCTTTTATCAACCCGGAGCGCGATCCTCGCGGCTCGGGCTATCACATCCTGCAGGCGCGCATCGCCGTTGGTTCCGGACAGGTGTTCGGCAAGGGGCTGTTTCACGGCACGCAGAATCTGCTTCTGTTTATCCCCGAACAGCACACAGACTTCATCCTTACCGTAGTGGCGGAGGAGACGGGCTTCACGGGCAGTGTGACACTGCTCGCGCTCTACGGGTTCCTCGTATGGCGGCTGACACGGCTGATCCTGCAAGCGCACCGTATGTACTCGCGCCTGATCGCGGTAGGCGTTACCACGTTCTTCGCCTATCATGTCATCGTCAACACGGGCATGGTGATCGGGATACTGCCGGTGGTAGGAGTGTGGTTACCATTTGTGAGCTTTGGCGGCACGGCAATGGTCACCTGCTTTCTGGCGCTGGGGCTGATGCAGGCGATCCACCGTCAGCAGTATGAGGTGATGTTCTAGCATGGGTGTCCTGTGTGTCATCGCGAGGAGCGCAGCGAGGAAGCAATCTCCTTGGCGCATCGGTCCCGTGTCATTGCGAGGAACGAAGTGACGAAGCAATCCCCCGCGCCTCTCGTGTCATTGCGAGGAGCGCAGCGACGAAGCAATCCCCCGCGCCTCTCGTGTCATTGCGAGGAACGAAGTGACGAAGCAATCTCCTCCACCTGCCGCAAACCGCACGGGATTGCTTCGCCTGCCTTGGGGGCAGGCTCGCAATGACACACGGTGCCTCTCGTGTCATTGCGAGGAGCGCAGCGACGAAGCAATCTCCTCCACCTACCGCAAACCGCAGGGGATTGCTTCGCCTGCCTTGGGGGCAGGCTCGCAATG
>CAKZNX010000059.1 GCA_937132045.1 uncultured bacterium | reverse complement strand
GTGTCATTGCGAGGAGCGAAGCGACAAAGCAATCTCCTTCACCTCCCGTGAGTCGTGTGTCATTGCGAGGAGCGAAGCGACAAAGCAATCTCCTTCACCTCCCGTGAGTCGTGTGTCATTGTGAGGAGCGAAGCGACGAAGCAATCCCCTTTCGCAACCCGCAGGTCGTGGGGGATTGCTTCGCCTGACTGAAGGCAGGCTCGCAATGACACACTGCCTGTCGTGTCATTGCGAGGAGCGAAGCGACAAAGCAATCTCCCTCGCTTCCCCTCCCCACATCTAACCACAGGCAAATCCGCGCGTAACCCCCGCTGGCAGGAACAGACGCCTTCCTCAGGTAATCTAACGCGGGATGAAGACGCGCGCGACCAGATTACCGCTCGCTACCCTCCTGCCCGTCGGATTGCCGGTCATCGCCATTGTGCTGGGTTGTTTCTTCGGGCTGGGGGCGGCTGGGCTGTTCGACCTCGACGAGGGACTCTACGCCACCGCCGCCCGGCAGATGGTGGAGTCCGGCGATTGGCTGGTGCCGCGCGTGGGCACCGGTGCCTTCTTCGACAAGCCCCCGCTCACCTACTGGCTGCAGGCTCTCAGCATGAAGGTGTTCGGGTTCACGCCGCTGGCTGCTCGCTTTCCCTCCGCGCTGGCTGCCGCTCTCACGGCGTGGCTATTGTGGCGCTGGGCGAAGAGCCGAGGGCTCGAGCGGATAGGTTGGCTGGCGCTGCTTGTTTACCCGCTGTGCCCACTCACCATGGGGCTTGCCCGACAGGCAATCATGGATAGCCTGCTCACCCTGTGGCTGACGCTGGCAGTCATCGGCTGGATCGAGGGCTACACGCGCGACAGGCGCTGGTATCTGCTGATGGCGGCTGGTGCCGGCTTTGCGACCATGACCAAGGGGCTGATTGGCTTGTTGCTTCCCGGGGGCGCTCTGGTGCTGTGGATAGCCTTGAGGCGCGACTGGACGGAGTTGCGGCGCATCCCGTGGCTTCCGGCGCTGGGCGTGTATCTGCTTATCGTTCTGCCGTGGCATATTGCCGTCTGGCAGACGTCAGGCGATCAGTTCGTCCGGGAATACATCATCCGGCACCATGTCCGGCGTTTTCTCGGTCAGGAGTTCGGGCATGTGGCGCCGTTCTGGTACTACATTCCCCTGTTGCTGGCTGGCATGTACCCGTGGAGCGCATTTGTACCCATTATCGGATGGCAGTCGCTGAGTGGCTGGCGTTGCGACAGGGAGAAGCTTTGCTGCGCCTGGGCGATGTGGGCGTTCTGGGCGGCGGTGGTGATGGTCTTCTTCTCACTCAGCAAATCCAAACTGCCCGGCTACGTTCTGCCCGCAGTGCCCGCCCTATGCCTGCTGGTGGCGGTCAGGCTACAATCCCTGTGGACGGTGCGCAGTGGGCTGCGCCCCGCCGAGGCAGCGCTGATGGGCTTCACGGCTCTGTTGCTGGGCGCTGTATTTGCATTGGCTGGCGTGGTGGGCTGGCAGTGGCGACAGTCACCGATTGCCACGCTGATGGGCAAACCGGTACCCACCGAGGTGACGCAGGCGGTAGCCCACATGGCGCCTTTTGCTCTGATGCTGGCTGGGCTGTTCGTGCTCAGTGTGGTATTCATGTTTGCTCGGTGGTCCTCCACTCCCCGGGTGGTGGGTACTGCTCTTCTGTTCGGGCTGTTGTTTGCCTTCCTGATTGGTCACGATGGCTTGCCGCGCTGGAATAGCTACGACATCGCTCCCCTGCATCGGTTGGGCTATGCGCTGATACCCGAGCTGCAGCGCGGCGAGCACGTGCTGGTGTACGCTTTCGAGCCGAGCCGGCCCAGCCTGCGGTTTGTCATGGGACACCCTGCACAGATCGCCGAACCCGGTAACCGCGAGCAGCTGCTGGAGGCGATGGGCACGTTATCGCGCGTGTATATTCTGGCAGAAAAACGCAATCCGCCTCCGTCAGACCTGCCATGCAGGCTGGTCAAGGAGCGGGAAGACGGTCGCTGGGTGATATACCGATGCGAGGCATCCGCAAGATAGTGCTTGCCCCCACCGCTTTCAAGGGCAGTCTGGACCCGGTGCAGGCAGCGGAGGCGATGGAGCATGGCGTGCGCCGCGTGTTGCCTGAGGCGCACACCCTGTTCATGCCGCTGGCGGACGGTGGTGACGGTATGCTGAAGTGTTTGGCGCGGGCTGGCGTCTGCCAGATGTCGACCCACGTCGTGCACGACGCCCTCGGCAGACTGCATGAAGCACCATTTGGGCTGACCCCGGACGGCACAACGGGCTTTGTGGAGATAGCGCAAGTCTGCGGTCTGGTGCAGTTGCGTCCTGAGGAGCGCGACCCGCGCCGCACAACCACATTTGGCGTCGGCGAGATGATCGCGCACCTGCTTCAGCGCGGCGTGCAGCGCCTCGTTATCGGGCTGGGAGGCAGTGCGACCAACGACGGTGGCTCGGGGGCACTGGCGGCACTGGGCTGGCGCCTGCTGGAGAGAGACGGCGCGCCGATTTCCGCAGGCAACTCAGGGCTTCTGGGTCTGCACCGCGTTGTCCCTTCGCCGTGCTGCCTGGAGGGAGTCGAGGTGCTGATAGCCGCCGATGTACGCAACCCCTTGCTGGGCAAGCGTGGCGCGACGAGGGTTTTCGCTCCGCAGAAAGGCGCCACTGTGGAGATGCTCCCGGAGATGGACCGCGCCCTCTGGCGCTGGGCAATTTCCGTGCATCGGGCGACAGGCAGAAAGCTTTCCAGAGTGCCGGGTGCCGGAGCGGCAGGAGGACTGGCGTTTGGTCTGCTGGCGCACTTTCGGCACGCGCGCCTCGTGTCGGGGGCGGAGTATGTGATGCAGGCGGTGGGTTTCGAACAGGCGCTCCGCACCGCCGATCTGGTCATCACAGGCGAAGGTCGTGTGGACGAGACGACCCTGCATGGCAAGCTGCTCCTGCGCGTGCTGCGTGTCTGCCGACGGCATCGGGTGCCTGTGCTGGTCATCTGCGGTGAGTTCGTCGGTGACCCCACCCTGCTGAACCGCTGGGAGGTGCTTGGCTGTGAGGCACTGGTCAGCGCGACTGTGGCGCGTGACGACGCGATGCGATTTGCGGAGGAGCTGGTAGCCCAGAAAACAGCGAAACTGCTGGCGCCGTTATCCGGTCTTTAAGGTAGCCGAGTGTGCAGGAGTGTTGCATTCCCTGCGCGAAGAGGCTATAATACAAACAACCTGTAAAGACAACGAGGAGGTGCTTTCGCATGAAACGACTCTGGCTCGTTTTCGTGGCGGTAGCGGTGCTGGCGGTTTGGGCAGTGCCGGCGTTCGCACAGTGGGGTGAGGAAACAACGGGTAACAACCTCCGTGTGCGCATCGGCGCCTTCTTCCCCAGCAAGTCCATCTCCCGCGACGAGGCTAACACCTGGCTGGCTGCCGGTGTGGACTATGTCCTGCAGCGCGATCTGGCGATCAGCGAGGGCTATGCCGCTGACCTGGGCGTTAGCGTAGACTACTACGGCTCGGGCGACGTGTACAATATCCCGGTGCTCGTCAACTACTGGGGCAAGGTCGGCAGCGGCTTGAGCTACGTCGCAGGCGTTGGCATCGGCTTCGCCAAGCGTCCGGTAAGCGGCGACACCAAGACCGGCTTCGCCTACACGGTCGGGCTGGGCTATGACATCTCGATGGGACAGGGAAGCGGAGTGAAGCTGTTCATCGACGCCCGCTACATCGGCTTGACCGGCACCGGTAACGAGCACAACGGCTTCGCCGTGTCTCTGGGTGCGCGCTTCTAATAGCGATTGACACACCCCATCCGGCGGGAGCGCTGCTCCCGCCGTTGTTTTTTGCAGCCTTCAGGTGCTACAATACTACAGAACCTCGACTCGGACACGGACAGGTGACTATGTTGCAGATAGAATATCCCCGTCGCAAGACCCGCCCGGTGCGTGTGGGAGCCATCACCATTGGCGGAGGACATCCCATCGTCGTACAGTCCATGATTACCGCACCAACGAGTGACGTGGAACGCGCCGCCGGGCAGGTGATGCAGCTGTGGGATGCTGGGGCGGAGATCGTTCGCGTGACGGCTCCCAATCTGCGGGAAGCACAGTGTATCGGCGAGATACGGAACCTGCTGGAGAAGAAGGGCTATCGCGTGCCGCTGGTAGCGGACGTGCATCATCAGGGTAGCGACATCGCCATAGAAGTGGCGCAATACGTGGACAAGGTGCGCATCAACCCTGGGCTGTTCGTGTGGCGCAAGCCCCGCCAGCGTGCAGAGGACTACAGCCCCGAAGAGCACGAGCAGGAGCGCCAGGCGATCGAAGAGGCGCTTTACCCCGTCATCGAGACGTGCAAAAAGCGCGGTATTGCCATGCGCATTGGCGTCAACCACGGTAGCCTCAGCGAGCGGATGCTTGTCACCTACGGCGACACTCCGGAAGGCATGGTGCAGTCCGCGATGGAGTATGTGGGAATTTGCGAGAAATACGAGTACCGCGACCTCGTGATCTCCCTGAAGGCGAGCCGCGTGCCCATTATGCTCGCAGCGAACCGACTGCTGGCGAAGCGTCTGGAGGAAACCGGTCGCGATTACCCCATCCACCTTGGTGTCACCGAGGCAGGAGACGGCATCTACGCTCGCATCAAGAGCACTGCCGGTATCGCCACTCTGCTGGCGGAAGGCATCGGCGACACCATCCGGGTGTCATTGGCGGAGGACCCCGTGAACGAGATACCGGTGTGCTACGACATCCTGCAGGCGCTCGGGCTGCGCAAAACGCAGGTGGAGTATATCGCCTGCCCGTCGTGTGGTCGCACGAAGTTTGACCTGCCCACCGTGCTGAACGAGGTACGCGAAGCCACGCGCCACCTGAAGGGACTGGACATCGCGGTGATGGGCTGTATCGTGAACGGACCGGGCGAGATGGCGGACGCCGACTACGGCTACGTGGGCAGAGCGGCGGGCAAGATCGCCCTCTACCGCGGACGTGAGCTGGTCAAAGACAACATCCCTCAGGAGCGAGGTGTGGAGGAGCTCATCCGCCTGTTGAAGCAGGATGGCAGGTGGCTGGACCCGAGCTCCTAATCTACCAGCATTCGGTGAACACGAACAGACAGCAGTGTGGTAACCTCATGCGGTGTGGTATCCAGCCAGCGAGCAATCTCGTTGACTGTAATCTCTTCGTCGCCCTGCCTGCCGATAAGCGTCACGAGGTCCCCCACTTCGGCACCGGTATCCGTCGCATCGATCATCATCTGATCCATACACACGCGCCCGATGACGGGCACACGCCTGCAGCGCAAGAGTACCTGTGCCCGGTTGCCAAGCGCGCGCAGGTAGCCGTCGCCGTAGCCGACGGGCAGGGTCGCCACCAGCGTCTCGCGCCGTGCCGTGAAGGTTCCCCCGTAACCCACACGAGTGCCGGTAGGCACCCGCCGAAGCGCCACCACCCTGGTATGCAGGGAGAGCACAGGTTTCAAGCCGAGTGCTGCAGGGTTATTACCCGATGGCGCCACCCCGTACACAAGCACGCCACAGCGCACCATGTCCGAGGCAGACTCGGGCACCGATAGAAGCCCGGCGCTAGCAGCCGCGTGGCGGATGAGCGGTCGCCCAAGTCGCTTCATCACCCGCTCGGCGACCTTTGCGAAGAGCTGCCACTGCTGGCGGGTCAGCTCTGGATTGGAGTCGGCGCAGGGGAAGTGCGTGACGATACCGGCAAGGTGCAGTCCCGACATTGCGTCCACAACCGCTGCCACCTCTTCCGCCCGACCCGGTGGAACGCCGAACCGGCTCATGCCCACATCCACCTTCAGATGAACCGATAGTTCCACACCACGCGAGACGGCTTCGGCTGACAACGCCCTCGCGAACTCGACGTCCTGCAGGAGGCACACCGCGTCCGCCTCAACGATTCGTGACGCCTCCTCCGCCAGCACCGGGCTTAGCAGATACAGCGGAGCGGACACTCCGGCATGACGCAACTCCGCCGCTTCGGCAGTGGCTGCTACGCCCAGTGCGTCCACGCCGAGACGCTCCAGCTCCGGACCCACCACCCCGACGCCGTGTCCGTAGGCGTTTGCCTTGACGACCGCGAGCAACCGCGTGCGCGCCGGAAGGCGCTCGCGAAGCCACCGCACGTTATGTGCCAGCGCAGAACGACTTAGCAGTGCGAAAGTGCGCGGAAAAAGGGGAAAGCTGTCCGTCTTCATCACTCTGCAGGTCTCTATTTCATCGAGTGTGGCGCGTTTTCCTGCCCCGCGCACAGCGCCAGTTTGCTCAGCACCAGCTGTGTCACTGCGTCCATCGCTGGCGGAAACACCGTGCGCAGGTCGATGCTGTCTGACGACTGTAGCGCCGTGCGCAGATGCACCATGAGGGTATCCTTGATCTCGGTGGCAAAGTTCACCTTCACGATGCCGCCTCTCACTGCCTGGCGCCACTGTTCATCGGGAATGCCCGAAGCGCCGTGCAATACCAGAAACGCCCCTGTTTGCTGCCGGATAGCAGTAAGGCGATCCATGTCCAATCGCGGCTCGCGTTGGTAGAAACCGTGAGCGTTGCCGATCGCCACTGCCAGCAGGTCTGCACCTGTCTCAGCCACAAAGCTCTCCGCCTGCTCGGGGGAGGTCATCTCGAACTGCTCCGCTTCGCGCTCGCCCAGTTTGGGAATGTACCCCAGCTCCGCCTCGACGAGCACGCCATGTGCTCGCGCTAAAGACACCACCTCGCGCGTGACGCGGACGTTCTCTTCAAACGGCTCGCTGCTGGCATCTACCATCACCGAGTCGTAACCAGCCTCGATACAGCGGGCTATCAGTCCGATATCGCGTGCGTGGTCGAGATGAAGCCACGCCTGTACGCCCAGCTCCCGCGCCGCAGCCCGAGCCATCGCCGCTGCAGTTCGTAAGCCCAGATAGGAGATGGTGGAAGGCGACGTCTGCAGGATCAGCGCGGAACCAGCCCGCTGAGCCGCCCTCAGCACCGCCAGCAGCGTTTCGGCGTTGTAGAAGTTGGTTGCGAGGAGCGCTTGACCCGCCTGCCGTTGGCGATTCAGCGCCTGTTTCAAGCTTTCGCTCATGTTGCCTCCTCACCGCGAGCACAGGAAGGACTCCAGCTGCGACAAGGTGGGTAGTCCTTCCATGGGTCCCTGCCTCGTCACCGCCATCGCGCCTACGGCGCTTGCGAACCGCGCCGCCTCTTGCACCGACATACCCCGTAACAGCGCCACCACGAAACCGCCCGCGAAGGCGTCACCTGCGCCGGTCGGGTCCACCTCGTTCACGGGATAGGCGGGTACCTCGGCTCGAAGCTGGTCGGTGAAGACCGAGCACCCCTGAGCGCCGCGCTTCAGCACCACGATGGGTATGCCCGACGCCACCAGCTTCTGACAGGCAGTCTCCTCATCGGTGTCGCCACTCAGCATGGTTGCCTCCGCGCCGCTGGGCAGGAGAACATCGCAACTCGCCAGAACGGGTTCGCACAGCGCCTGCACCGCTTCCACACCGAGCAGCTCCGGTCGGACGTTGGGGTCGAAACTCACCATCCCCCCACGCTGTTTACACAGCCTTACCGCGCGGTAGCAAGCCTCGCGCGCGCTGTCGCTTATCGCCAGTGCCGACCCCGTGATGTGCAGTGCACGCACCCCCTCCAGATACTCTTTGCGCACATCGTCCGGCGACAGCAAAGCCGCCGCCGACTGCGGAAGGTGGAAAACAAACTGGCGTGAACCGTCCGAGCGATACGCGACAAATGCGATTCCGGTGGTTCGATGCGATACCAATCGAACGTGCCGCACATCCACTCCGTCCCGCGTCAGTCTGTTCAGCACGCACCGCCCAAAGGGATCATCGCCCACCACACCGACAAACCCGCACGAGACGCCCAGTCGCGCTACCGCATCGATAAATATGGCTGGTGCGCCACTGGGGAAAGGTCCCACAAAAGTGCCCTGCCTGTCCAGAGGTTCGTCCACCCCCGGACGCATTACCTCCACCAGCAATTCACCCATCGACAGCACCTGCGGCATCGCTGTCACTCCTTGAGAGAAGCCCTGTCGCCCGTTTCGTCAAACATCACCCATACATTCCCTCTGACGGGTTCATTTCCTGCGCCCCGCGGTCGCAGGATTCGAGCGGTTCGGCATGGAAGAGCACCTACGACTGCAGGACGAGGAGGATAGTGGCAATGCAGGGCACGTTGAAGAAGGCGCTGGTGTTCTCGATGTTACCGGGCAATCTCGGCTATGTCGAGCGATTCAAGCTGGCAGCAGAAGTGGGTTTCGACGGCATCGAGGTTCCCCCCACCAGCGACCCGGAAGAGATTCGGAAGATGCGCGCAGCCTCGGAGGCGAGTGGTGTGCCGATCCACTCGATCATCTATGGGGGCTGGCACGCTCCCCTATCCAGCAGCGACCCGCGCGTGGTGGAAAAGGGGATTGCGGACGTGCAGTCGGCATTGCACTGCGCCCGAGAACTCGGGGCAGACACCGTGCTGCTGGTGCCGGCTATTGTGAACGAAAGCACCCGTTACGCGGATGCGTACACCCGCTCCCAGCAGGCTATTCGCAAACTGATACCGCTGGCAGAAAAGCTGAAAGTGGTGATCGCAGTAGAGAACGTGTGGAACAACTTCCTGCTGAGCCCGCTCGAGTTCGCGCGGTATGTGGACGAGTTTCGGAGCCCGTTCGTGAGGGCATACTTTGACGTGGGCAACGTGCTGGCGTTTGGATGGTCCGAGGACTGGATACGCACGCTGGGCAGACGCATTCAGCGGGTGCACCTGAAGGATTTCAAACGCAATACCCGCCAGTTTGTGAACCTGCTGGAGGGCGACGTGAACTGGCGCGAAGTGCGCAGGGCACTGGACGAGATTGGCTACAGGGGCTTTCTGACCGCCGAACTCGGGGGCGGCGACGCGGCTTACCTCAGGGATGTCGCGTACCGCATCGACCGCATCATCGCAGGGGTGTAGAAACAGGGCGAGGAGCATCGCCTCGCCCTGTCATTCAGGGAGCCTGAACCCGGCGGCGTCAATTGCGCCGGCGCAGGAATGTTGGGATGTCGTAGTCGGTGCTGTCGGTGGGCGCCTGCTGCGGCTGACGCTCCGGAGCGGAGGATGCCGGAGTGCGCTCTGCAGGACGGGTTGGCGCTCCCGGAAGGCGCTCTCCGACAGGTTCCGCCCGACGCACTGGCTCTGCACGCTGGGCGGGGCGCTCGGCAAGACTGCCCTGCGACGATGCTGGTAGACCCGCTGCCAGAACGGTGATTTTGACCTCGCCCTCCAGCTTCGGGTCCACCACGTGTCCGTAGATGATGTGGGCGGTCTCCAGGTCGCAAAGGCTCTGGATCACCGCTGCCGCTTCGCTCAGTTCCTGCAGGGTCATGTCGGGACCGCTCGTGACGTTGATGAGCACACGCTGAGCCCCATCGATAGAGGTCTCCAGAAGCGGGCTGTTCGTTGCGCCCTCGGCGGCTTCACGGGCGCGGTGCTCGCCACTACCATGCCCGATGCCCATCAGCGCCGGTCCGGCATTGGACATGATGGTCTTGACATCCGCGAAGTCTACGTTGATCAAGCCGGGTATGGTGATAATGTCGGAAATGCCCTGCACGCCCTGCCGCAGGATATCGTCGGCGGCGCGGAAGGCTTCCACCAGAGTAGTGCGTTTCTCCACCACGTTCAACAGGCGTTCGTTGGGAATGACGATGAGTGTGTCCACATGCTCGCGCAGGTTGGCTACCCCCTCCTCTGCAATCTGCATCCGACGTGGACCCTCGAAGTTGAAAGGCTTCGTTACCACAGCAACAGCGAGGGCGCCCATCTCTTTCGCCAGCTGCGCCACGACAGGCGCTGCCCCGGTGCCCGTACCACCGCCCATGCCTGCGGTGATGAACACCATGTCCGCCCCTTCCAGCGCCTTCATGATTTCGTTTTTGCTCTCCTCGGCGGCGCTGCGTCCGATATGCGGATTACCGCCCGCCCCCAGTCCCCGGGTGAGGTTCTCGCCCAGCTGCACCTTCCGCTCCGCTGCCGAAATCTCCAGTACCTGCACATCGGTGTTCATGGCACAAAAATCCACACCAACTAAACCCGCCTCAATCATGCGGTTCACGGCGTTGGTGCCGCCCCCACCGATGCCGATGACCTTAATCTGAGCATACTGTCGTACGCCAGCCATTAGTATTAGCCCCCTATGTCAAATTTAGGTTACTTTGCGTAACGCGACAGCCAGCGCTGAAACCGGTCCACCATCCTGCGCCAGAACGGCCGGTGACGGTCCTCGCTGAAGGAGTAGGAACGTTTCATCCCGTAAACCAGAAGCCCCACACCGGTGGCAAACACCGGACTGCTCACCTTGTCAGCCAGCCCGCCGACATTCATCGGCATGCCTACACGAACCGGCATGTCGGTAGCCTCGCGCGCCAGCTCCGCCACACCGCGCATCAGACTGCCGCCCCCACTCAGAACCAGCCCGCCGGGCAGCATACCAGCGGTTCCCGACTTCTTAATCTCCTCGTACACCAGCTCAAAAAGCTCGCGCATTCGCGGTTCCACAATCTCCGTCAGCACACGGGCAGGAACCTTCCGCTCTTCGGTGCTACCCATCGGGCGATGAGGCACTACTTCGTTCTCGCCAACCAGGTCCCTCAACGCACAGGCATACTGCAGCTTGACACGCTCACTCTCTTCAGGGGGCGTGCGCAACCCCATCGAGATGTCGTTGGTGACGTGGTTGCCGCCGATAGGGATGACTCCCGTATAGTATATCTCACCGTCGGTGAAAACCGCTACGTCGGTGGTTCCTCCACCGATGTCAGCCAGAGCCACCCCGAGATTGCGCTCCGCTTCCGTCAACACTGCCTCCGCAGTGGCTATCGGTTCCACTACCAGCTCGTTCAGTTGCAGTTGTGCGCGCGCAACACACTTGGTAATGTTCTGCAGAAACGTGGTGCTACCGTGGACGATGTGCGTTTCCACCTCCAGACGGGAGCCACTCATTCCTTCGGGATGCCGGATGCCGTTCTGTCCATCCACCACGTAGCCTCGCGGAATCGCATGGATAATCTCGCGGTCAGGCGTCAACACCACCGTGCGCGAACTCTCCATCACGCGCTCCACATCTTCACGCGAGATTTCGCGGGTCGGGGAGGTCACCGCAATCATGCCCTTCGAGTTCAGCGAGCGGAGATGCTCGCCCGTCACACCCACGTATACCGACTCGATGCGCCGCCCCGCCATGTGCTCTGCCTGCTCGACAGCCCGCACGATGGACTCGGTCGCCTGCTCGATATCCACAACCGCTCCTTTGCGCAACCCTTTGGATGGCGTCAGCCCAACCCCGATGATGTTGACCCGCATGTCATCGGTAACATCCGCAATGAGCACTGCAATCTTCGTTGTGCCGATATCCAGTCCGGCAATCATAGTAGTGAACTCCCGTCTCAGGTTCTCTCGGTGTCCCGTTGCCGGGATATGCTCCACTGAGTCAGATAATACCGGCGGATAAGAGAAAGGTTCAAAAACATCCGCCCACCGAGGGTGACTACCGCCGCCAGAAAGAGGTCTACCCCTATCTGGTCGCCCAGGTACGCCAGCAACGCTGCCAGCAGTGTGTTGAAGATGAAACCTGATATGAATACATCTACGTGAAACTTGCCCTCAATACCTGCACGGATTCCCCCCAAAATCGAATCCAGTCCGGACAAAGTCGCCAGGCTCAGGTAGGGCGCGTAATCACTGGGCAGCTCCAGCGGCACGAAGTAAAATACCAGAAATCCTGCCAGTAATGCGACAACAGGTAGCCAGTTCATTGGGAAACGTTCTCCTCTCCCTGCGACGAGCTGCCAGGCGTCGTCCCCACCGGCTTTGCGTAGCGAAAAACGAGGCTGCCAGTGTACGCCAGTATGATGATCTCGTTTTTCTTCACCACTTTCACCATGCCCGGGTCAATCGCCTGAATGTCCGTCAGCACCCCCTGAGGCAGGTTCAGCGCACTGACCAGTGTGTCCGGGTCACCGATCGCTGCAATCACATACGGCGAGGACAGCGCAATACCGTTCACCTGCACGGTCGGTCCCACACAGCGTATCGCCGTGTTAGCAATGATGCGTTGACCGTTAATCGACACCGCTTCCGCTCCCGCCGCGTGCAGTTCGTTGACCACCCTCTGCAAATCCGAGTCATGGACAATGTAGTTCTCGATATCGATCGGCGAGTTGGCCGGCGGGCGCTTCTTGCTGTCCTGTAGAATGACCTCCACACCTGGTCCTCGCACCTCCGTCAACCCAGCCAGAAACTTCGCCTCCTGCAGGGACTGGTTCAGCAGTTTCGCCTTCTCCGAGGCGCTTGCCATTTCGTTCTCGTACTGAGTGGTGCGCTCGCGCAGTTTGCGAATCTCCTCGTTCGCCAGTTTGATTTGCTCCTGCTGATCCCGATATGCTGCCGCGAGACCCGAAAAGCGGTTGGATGGCAGCGACGTCGAGCGGATGCTTTGCTGGGTCTTCAGCGATATTGCCAGTAAAGCGCCCAGTACGAGCGCCATCACCGTCACCGGCATAACCCAGGAATTGTTTCGAATACTGGAGAGAAATACGTTTAGATTCATCTACATCGCCCCCTTTGCTGTCGCCCGTGGCTTCCAGACCGGCTTGTCGACGCAGCTGACGTCGAAGTACTCCGCTTGCCGAACAATCTGCGGATGAGACCACAGCTCGGCGGTTCGCACCATCTTTTGCGAGAGTTCTGCACCGTCGCCTATTCGCACGTGGGGAAGTCCGCCCCTCATATTTAAACATAGATTGCCCTCACGGTCAACGGTGATTTCCGCCACCGGCAGGGGATACTTCGGAAGATATCGGCACAGAATCTCCAGCGCACTCTGAACACCGTCGTGGTTGATTGCCCTTCCCATCACCACCTTCAACGACGTCTCCACTCGTATGGCGGGCAGGACGCTCTTTGCCTCGGGTTGCCAGAAGGGTACGCCCCTCTCGTCCACCCAGTACGCGCCATCCCCCGTGCAGAGCAGTGCCACCGGCTGGCGCTCAAACACCCGAACCAGCACCCTGCCCGGCATTCCGTGCGACACCACCGCCTCCGCCACTGTCGGCAGGCGCTCCAGTCTGCCCGCAATCTGAGACCTGCCAAGCAACACCCAGTTGCTCCCGTTGCCAATCCCTGCCACCCGTATCACCTGCGCGGGCGTGGTCAGATGGATACCCTCCACCCGAACCTCCCTGATGGCAAACGCCGGGCTGAATCTCAGCGCCAGCAGAGCCTCCACTGCCAGAGCAAACCAGAGCACAGAGCGCAGCGAACGCCAGAAAGAACGCCTCGGTCGCTGTGCAGACGCGCTGCGTGCAGACTGAATTCGGGCGCTCATGCCGCTTCCTCCCCGAGCGCCAGCCGCACAATGTAATGCACCAGACGCTCGAAACTCCAGCCGTACGCCTCGGCGGAGCGTGGCAGCAGACTTGTGGGAGTCATTCCCGGTATGGTATTCACCTCCAGAAAGACGATGCGCTCGCGGTCGAAGATGAAATCGGAGCGCGACATTCCCCGACAGCCCAGCGCATGATGCACCGCAAGGGCGTGCCTGGCGCAGGCTTCGTGCACCCATTCGGGCACTCGCGCCGGGATGATTTCGTCCGTAGCTCCCGGGGTGTACTTCGCCTCATAATCGTAGAAACCGCCCGCGGGCACAATCTCGATCATGGGCAACGCTATCGCCTGCCGGTTGCCGACAACGGGCACGGTCAGCTCCACCCCGCTCATGAGCGGTTCGACAAGCAGACAGTCGTCGTAGCGAAACGCCTCCTGCAGGGATGGCATCAGTTGCCCCGCGTCATTCACGCGCTGCACCCCAATGGTTGAGCCTTGTGTGTTGGGTTTGATAATGACCGGATAGCCCAGTTTGCGCCCGATTGCTTGCACAAAGCGCTCCGGCTCGTCCCATCGGTTCAACACCAGGTCCGGCGCCACAGGCACCCCCGCTGCCTCCACCACGCGCTTCGTCATCACCTTGTCCAGTGCCAGTGCACTCGCCAGCACTCCGGAACCCGTGTAGGGTATGCCCATCAGGTCAAGAACCGCCTGAACCCGCCCGTCCTCGCCCGGGGCGCCGTGCAAAACGATAAACACCACGTCCGGCTGGTGCGCGTTCAAGCGCTGAATGAAGTCGTCCAGCCCCACAGCACACGAAGCGCTGGCATCCACTGCACGCTGACGGGCAACCGCCGGGCTGAATATCACGTCCAGCGCCACCACCTCGTAGCCTGCCGCTCGCAGTCCCTCCGCCACGCGCCGCCCGGAAGACAGCGACACCTCGCGCTCGGTGGAGTCACCCCCCATCAACACGAGGACCTTCTCACGCCGTTTCACGGCTCTCCAGCTCCTCCAGCAGCAGTTTCGCGGTTCGGTCCAGCTCGCCAGCACCCAGCGTCAACACGGTGTCTCCTTCCCACACCATTCGTATCAGCACATCCACCGCCTGCTCAGGCGTTTCCGCAAGCGCCACAGGCAGATCGGACTTCACGCGGCGAACCTCCTCCGCGAGCCGCGCTGAACTGATACCCGGTATGGGTTCCTCTCTGGCAGGATAGATATCCACCAGCACCAGCGCATCGCATCCCTTCGCCAGCGATTCCGCAAACTGGTGCAGGAAGTCCCGCGTCCGGCTGTACAGGTGCGGCTGGAAGGCTACCACCAGTCGTCCCTTTAACCTCGAGCGCAGGGTGCTCAGCGTCGCTTCAATTTCCGTCGGATGGTGACCGTAGTCGTCGAAGATGGTCACGCCACCCGCCGAGCCGATAAACTCCGTCCGGCGCTGAACGCCCTCGAAGCGCTCGAGCCCCTCACGCACCACGTCAAAGGGAAATCCCAGCTCCAGTCCGGCAGCCGCCGCTGCGGTGGCGTTCAACATATTGTGCCTGCCGGGAACCCGCAGGTGGATCGCGCCCAAACGTCTGCCATACGCTTCCAGATGGAACCTGCCGTCTTCAGCACCGGGTATCGAAACGTACTCGACGTACTCCCCAAAGCCAAATGTCACGACGCGCGCCCGAGAGTGTCGGCAGACCTCAAGACTGCGCCAGTCGTCACCCCACGTTACCACAAACCCGGTCGGGTCGACCTGCGACACAAACTGCTGGTAGCTGCACATCATACGCTCTTCGGTACGGTAATAGTCCAGATGCTCCGCCTCCACATTCGTAATCACCGCCACTGTCGGGTGAAGGTCGAGAAACGAGTCGTACGCCTCGCAGGCTTCCACCACCACGTACTCTCCGGCGCCAAGTCGGACATTGCCTCCGTAGCGGCGAACTTCCCCTCCAATCAGCACCTGCGGGTCCACGCCAGCAGCCTCCAGTATCGCCGCCACCATCGCCGTGGTGGTGGTCTTCCCGTGTGTGCCGGTGATTGCGATACCCCTGTGCCCTTCCAGCAACATGCCCAGCGCCTGTGAGCGCCTCAGCAAGCGAACGCCCAGCCGCCGCGCCTCCATCAGCTCCGGGTTGTCCTCGTGAACCGCCGCCGTGTACACGAAGACATCGCAACCGCGCACATGAGCAGGGTCGTGCCCGACCTCCACACGGATGCCCTGCTGCTGAAGCCTCTGCGTGAGGGCATTTAGCTTCAGGTCACACCCGCTAACCTGCCATCCGCGCCGATGCAATACCAGCGCAATCGCGCTCATGCCGATTCCGCCTATGCCAGCGAAATGGACACGGTAGCCGCTCATGGCTCGTTGAATACCTCCAGCACCTGCTCCACCACCCGCTGTGCCGCGTCTTCCTTACTCCAGCGTCTGTTTGCCTCACCCATCGCCTGCAGCCTGTCCGCATCGTTCAGCAGGTTCATCAAGGCTTCCAGCAGAGTGGACGCCTGCAGACTGCTTTCCCGAAACACCAGAGCCCCGCCCAGCCGACCCAGCTCCTGCGCGTTGTGCCACTGGTGGTTTGCGTAAGCATACGGATACGGCACCAGCACTGCCGCCCTGCCGAACAGAGCAATCTCCGTCAGCGTGGACGCCCCGGCTCGCGATAGCACCAGGTCCGCTGCGGACAATGCCCTCCCCAGCGTACTGGCGTCCATGAAGGCGACCCATCGGTAATCCGGCGTGCACGGCTGGTTCTCGAACTCCGGCACGTTCGCCTGACCCACCTGATGTATTACCTGAACCCCGAACTCCCGAAGGCGGGGTAGCATCTCCAGAGTCAGGCGGTTGAGCGCGCGCGCCCCCTGACTACCGCCAATCACCAGCAACACCCGTGCTGCACCGCTCAGCCCAAGTTCCTCACACGCGGTATCGCGGTCCAGCCGCGCCCGCAGCAACTCCCGACGCACCGGCAAGCCGGTATGCACAACCGGGCGTCCTCGGAAATAGGGCACCGTGCCATCGAATGAGATGCACACGCGCCGCGCCCATCGCGACAGCCACAGGTTCGTACGTCCCGGTATCGCGTTCTGCTCGTGCAGCAGGGTCCTGCCGCGGCGAATAGCATTCGCCATCACTACACCGGCAGCCACGTAGCCGCCTGTAGCCACCACCACATCGGGCGCGAACTCCTTCAGCATACGACGGGCAACAATAACTGTCCTCAGCAACGCGCCGAACGCCGACGGAGCCAGTGAGCGCCTGAGCGGCAGCGCGCGGATGCCGTAGAACTTCCAGCCAAGCGGTGGCACCACCCGACCCTCCAGCCCGTCCTCGCGACCGGCGAAGGCGATATCGTCCACGCCAGCGTCACGCAACGCCTCGGCGATACTCACGGCGGGAAACAGGTGTCCGCCTGTTCCACCTCCCACCAGAAGCACGCGCATCCGAGTCCCCTTTCATGCGCCCGATCATTGGCTGAAGAGCCACTCGCTGAACAAGCCCGACGCTGAAAAGCATCGTCACCAGCGACGAACCGCCCTGACTGATGAACGGCAGCGGCACGCCAGTCGTCGGCACGGCGCCTGTGACCACGTAGAGATTGAGCAGGCTCTGCACCCCGATCATCAGCCCCACGCCGCTCGCCAGCATCATCAGATACATCGCCTGCGCCTGGTGGGCGATCCGGAAAATCCGCCACGTGGTCAGCGCGAGTAGCCCAATCACGATGATGCTGCCGACCGCACCCGTCTCCTCAGCCACCGTGGTGAAAACGAAGTCCGTGTCCGCCGCAGGCAGGAACTCCTTCGCACGTCCCAAGCCCAGCCCGGTTCCCCAGATACCGCCCGTGCCAATAGCCATCAGTGAGTGTGCCAGCTGGAAGCCGATGGAGTCGATGTTGGCAAACGGATCCATGAATGCGGTGACCCGCTGCATCCGGTACGACTCGCGCGTGATGAAAAAGGCGCCCACAGCGGCAACGGTCAGCACCAGCAACGCAATCCGGCGCAGGGGCAACCCTGCCGTGAACAACATCCCCACTCCGATGCCCAGAAAAATGAGCGCTGTGCCCAGGTCCTTCTGCAGTTCAGCTGCCACCAGCGCGGGCGCGAACGTAGCCGCAAGCGCCAGAAGGGGATATCTTCGACGCCGAATGTCCGCGCAGATGCCATGCAGGTCGGCAGCGCTGAGAACCCTTGCCAGAAAGAGAATGAGCGCCACCTTAGCGATCTCGGCGGGCTGAACCGTCACCGACCTCGAACCCACCTGCACTATCTGTATCCAGCGCTGCGCCCCGTTCACCTCCTTGCCTGCCTGTCCCGATGCTGCCACCAGCATCCCCGCCAGCGCTGCAGCGAGCAGAAACGGGGCGAGACGATACCAGACCCTCGAGGGCACCTGCCTCCCCACAACATACGCCGCCAGCCCGACAAGTGCCCACAGGCTTTGCATGACGAACTCGGAAAGCGCGCCTCTGGGAAGGCTGGTGTCGTAAACTGCGACCACACCGACGAACACCAGCACGCCAACCAGCCACGTCAGCGCCCTGTCGTCCTGCACTGTCCGCGCTTCGCTCATGAGTGTCCTCCCATCGCGGACACGACCTCGCGAAACCTGCGCCCTCTCTCCTGAAAGTCCGAGAACATATCAAACGACGCACATCCCGGCGACAGCATGACCCAGTCACCCGGCTGAGCCAGCGCCCGAGCCTGGGTCACCGCCTCCTCCAGAGTACTTGCCCGCTGTATCCTGTCCCAACCCGCATCCTGAAGCTGCCGTTCGATACGCTCTGCGTCTGCGCCGATCAACACGACCGCACGCGCCTTCTCATGCAGCAGCGGAACCAGCTGCCCAAACGGGCTATGGCTCTTGTCCACGCCTCCTGCGATCACGACAGCCGGAACCGGCACGGAACGCAGACTCTCCTCCAGAGCGTGCAGGTTGGTGCACATAGAGTTGTTCACATACGTCACACCGTTAACCTCTGCAACCGGTTCCATGCGGTGCGGGAGGGGCTGGAAGGTACTTATCGCTTTCTCGAGCTTTTCGCGCGCCATGCTCCATGGGGTACATGCGGCAACCGCCGCCGCCAGATTGCGCAGATTGTGCTCGCCCAGAAGCCGGTATCGTTCGGTAGATGCCAGCAGCTCGGTGTTGCCGCTCTCTCCCCGGTATACGCCCTCTGTACTCGCGAAGATGTACCGCCCAGTAATGTTCAACTTCTGGTGTGAGAAGTAGCACTTTTGCGCCTGTGTTTTGACCAGAGAAAGTATCACGCTGTCGTCACCGGGAACAACGGCAAGGTGCTCGTCTGTCTGCCGACGCAAGAGTCGCGCCTTCGTAGCGCCATACTCCTCCATGGAGCGATGGCGGTTCAGGTGATCCGCCGAAAGCGTCGTCCATACCCCTACCTTCGGGCGGAACCGGTGCACCCACTCCAGCTGAAAGCTGCTGACCTCCGCCACCAGAATGTGGTGTGGCTGTGCCTCAGACGCAGCCGCGGTCAGTGTGCGCTCGTAGCCTTCCGCAGCGATGTTCCCGCACAGCACCGCCGGATAGCCTGCTGTCGCCAGAATGTGTGCGATTAGCGCCGCAGTGGTGCTCTTGCCGTTGGTGCCCGTCACTCCGATGATGGGTGCCTTGCTGAGATGATAGGCGAACTCCACTTCGGACCAGACCTCTAAGCCCCGAGCCACCGCTTCCTGAAGGATGGCGCTCTCGGCAGGTACTCCGGGGCTGGTCACCACCAGTTCGTGCGAGCCTGCAGGCAATCCTCCCTGCCAGCGCCGCAGCACGCGCACGCCCATTGCTTCGAGCGGTTCCGCCAGAGGAGGTGCTCCCGCATCGCAGGCGGTAACCTCCGCTCGAAGGGTGCGCAGGACTCGGGCGACATCGTACCCGCTTCGCCCAATACCCACCACCAGTACCTGTTTGTCTTCCCAGCTTTTTGCGCTCATGCCACCAGCCATGCAAGAACGAACCCAAGTGCTCCGCTGACGATGCCTGCAACCCAGAACAACATCACCACGCGCGTTTCGTGAACACCCAGCAGCTCGAAGTGGTGATGCAGCGGCGACATGCGAAAAATCCGCCTGCCGGTCGTCTGAAACGAAACCACCTGCAACACCACCGACAGCATCTCCACCCAGAACACCAGAAACACCAGCATGGCAATCAGCTCCAGCTTGGCGAAAATGGCGATCAGCGCCAGCGATGCCCCTAGTGCCAGCGAACCTGTGTCGCCCATGAACACTCGCGCCGGATACCGATTGTAGTTCAGGAACCCCGCGCACGCTCCGCTCAAAGCGCCAGCGCCCTGCAACACCCACGAAGCATCCAGTTTGCCCGCGATACTGCCCAGCGCCGAAGCCGCTATCAACGACAGTCCAGCAGCCAAGCCGTCCAGTCCATCCGCCAGGTTCACTGCGTTGCTCAACGCCACGATAAACAGCGCCGCCAGCGGATAGTACCACTCGTTCAGGTTCCAGCGCATCTCGCCGAGCTGGAGCACGGTGGTCTTGCCAGGGTCAGCGTTAAGATACAGGTATGCTGCAAAAACGGCTGCTACGAGGAACTGCATCAGCAACTTCTGTCGCGCTTTCAGCCCCAGGTTTTTCCCGCGCCGGATGATCAGGTAGTCGTCCAGCAACCCGATACCGGCGAACGCCAGCACCGTCGTGCAGAAGATTGCGGGGTCCCACGCTCGGGTCATGAAGGGCGTCGCGAATGCCGTCTGCGCCCCAAGGCTCAACAATAGCCCCACAACCAGCCCCGTGACAATCAGCACACCTCCCATGGTGGGAGTGCCCGCCTTGCTCTGGTGTCGCTGGGGTGCATCTTCCCGAATGACCTGTCCTGCCTTGACCGCAATCAGCGCGCGCAGCGCTGGCTCACCCATCACGAGCACCACCGCCAGCGCCACCACGAACGCCACCCAGAACCAGAGCATTTCAGCAGTCCTCGAAGATGGCTTTGACGATCAGCTCCATCTGCAAGGCACGCGACCCCTTCACCAGCACCACATCTCCCGGCTTGAGCCACTGTTCAACATCATGGGCTGCGCTGCGGCTGTCGGGGTACACAAGGCACGCGGGTGGGTTCCCGCTCTCGCTTGCGCCCTGTGTCACCTCGTCTGCCATCTCACCCACAGCAATCAACATCTGAGCACCGGTACGCGCCACCTCCCGTCCCACCTCGCGGTGCAGTTGCGGCGCCTGCTCACCGAGTTCCAGCATGTCGCCCAGCACCACCACACGTCGGCTGCCGTTCGCCAGATGTTCCAGCGTATGCAGAGCGGCTTTGACGGATGCAGGGTTCGCGTTGTAGGTATCGTCGAGCACGGTCACCTGTTTGGGCGTGCGGTGAACCTGCATCCGCTGATCCACTGCCTCCATCTGCTGGAGGCTAATCGCGGCTTCCTTCAGCGGAACCCCCAGCGCGACAGCCACGGCAAGAGCCGCCAGCGCATTGCTCAGATGATGCTGCCCGGGTACCGGCACGTGCAGGTGCGCCCGCTCACGTCCGTAGCGTACCACACACACAGCCCTGCCTTCCCCGTCCAGTTGCACTTTCGACGCCCGCACAGCAGCCGGGCAGCGCCAGCCGAAAGTGAGCACCGGGCAAGGTGCCTGCCGCCGACAGAACTCGAAGTAGTCATCATCGGCGTTGAGCACGGCAACGCCATCGGGGGGCAGCCGATACAGTATCTCCGACTTCGCCAAAGCGATGTTGTCGCGCGAACCGAGAAGTTCCAGATGCGCCCAGCCGATGTTAGTAATCACTCCAATGGTGGGACGTGCGATGGCAGTCAGCCAGTCGATCTGACCCCGTCCGCGCATCGCCATCTCCAGCACGGCGACCGTATGATGAGGCTCCAGCTGGGAAAGAGCCAGCGGCAATCCGATCTCAGTGTTCAGGTTTTGTGGAGATTTCAGCACACAATGGCGTCCTCTCAAAGCAGCAGCCGTCATCTCTTTGGTGGTGGTTTTGCCTGCGCTGCCCGTAATCCCCACCACCGGGATATCGAACTGCCCACGATACCACCGCGCCAGACAGCCGAGCGCCCAGATGGTATCCGCCACATAGAGGAGTGGGAATCCCTCCGGCGCGTCCACTGGACGTGCAACCACCGCGCCCGCCGCTCCGCGCTCGGCACTCATTCTCACGTAGTAATGCCCATCGGTGCGCTCACCGGGTATCGCAAAGAACAGCTGATCTGGCTGGACTGTTCGGCTATCAATGGCGATGCCGGTCACTGGACGCTCTCGCTCGCCCGAAAGCACTCCGCCTATCGCTTTTGCCACATCGTCGAGTGTCACCGCTATCATGGTGTTGCACCTTCCAATATCTCGCGCGCGACCGCCCTGTCATCAAATGGGATGCGCTCGTCCCCCACTATCTGCACCGATTCGTGTCCCTTGCCCGCGATGACCACCATGTCACCCGGCTGAGCGCTGTGGATTGCCAGCAAAATTGCCCTGCGCCGGTCCTGTTCCACCAAAACGCCTTCGCGCCGCCCGATGCCCTCCAATATCTCCCGGATGATCGCCTCGGGAGGCTCGTGCCGCGGGTTGTCTGAGGTGACCACACAGAGGTCGGACAGTTCAGAGGCGATCGCCCCCATCCTGGGACGCTTGGACCGGTCGCGGTTTCCGCCGCATCCAAATACAGTTATTAGACGCCGAGGCTGCAGTGCCCTTGCTGAACGCAACAGATTCTCCAGCCCGTCGGGCGTGTGCGCGTAATCCACGATAACCGTGACACCCAGAGCGTTCGGCACAATTTCGAAACGCCCGGGCACCTGTGGCGCTGTCGCCAGAGCCTCCAGTGTGGTGTCCAGCGGCAACGACAATGCCAGCGCCGTGGTTAAAGCCGCCAGCGTGTTGTAAACCTGAAACGCACCACCCAGCGGCACAACTACCCTGCCGTCTCCTGCGGGCGACCGCACGCGCATTTCCACGGCGTCGGGTTTCAGGTTCACGCCAACCGCCTGCACCATCGCATCTTTGCTGGAGACCCCGTAGCTCCACCGTTTGTACGGACTCTGCTCATACCATTGTCTGCCGCAGGCGTCGTCCACGTTGAAGACGGCGGCGAACGTTTTGCTGCTACGTTGCGGGTACTCTACAAACAGCTTGCGCTTGCTTCCCGCGTAATTCTCCATCGTCTGGTGATAGTCCAGATGGTCTTGCGTCAGGTTCGTGAAAACGGCAACGTCAAACTCCAGCCCGAGCGTGCGGTTCTGGTCGAGCGCGTGAGAGGATGCCTCCATCGCCACCGCCTGCACTCCGTTCTGCAGGGCGGTGTACAGCACGTGCTGTATTTCGGGAGCCTCAGGGGTGGTGTGCGAGATGGGCACCTCGCCGACTCCGTCCAGCACAGCTCCCAGCGTACCGATGGTACCCGTGCGCCAGCCGTGCGCCCGCAACAGATGCGCAATCAGGTGCGTGGTGGTCGTCTTGCCGTTGGTGCCAGTGACCCCCACCAGCAGGAGGGATCGGGACGGCGAGCCATAGAACCGATTTGCCATCAGAGCCAGCGCTTCACGGGCGCTGGGAACCCGGGCGACCGGCACCGTGTCCACATCGACGGGGCGCTCTACTACCAGCGCAACCGCCCCCCGCGCCACGGCATCCTGCACAAAGTCATGTCCGTCATAGCGCTGACCCGGTATCGCCACAAACACCGACCCCGGCTGCACCCTGCGCGAGTCGTAGTTCACACTCGTTACCCAAATACTGTGTACGTCGCCCGCGCCGGTCAGGATAGCGCCGGGGACGGCTGCAAGCAGTTCGGATAGTTCAATTTTCAGCACGACTTGCATACCTCGCCGCTTTGAGAGAAAGCACCTCAAGTATTATATAGTATTACTCACCTTCGGGCATTCGAAACTCGCGCTTCGGACTGCAGATTCGCGGGCACACCGAGATACGCCAGCACCCGCTCGGTAATCCGCGCAAAGGCAGGAGCGGCAACCACGCCCCCATAGTGACCGTTCCTCGGTTCGTCCACCACCACCAGCACCGCGATGCGCGGGTTGTCGGCTGGAGCGAAACCAACAAACGACGCAACATACTTGCCGGACGCATAACCTCGCCTGCCGGGTATCACCTTCTGAGCAGTGCCCGTTTTGCCAGCCACCTCATAACCGTGCACCGTCGCCAGCTCGCCGGTGCCCTCCTCCACCACCGCCCTGAGATACTGCCTCATGCGTTGCGCAACCTCCGGCGACAACACCGGGCTGGTTTCAAACGGGTCGCTCATCAGCAGCCGTGGTTTCACATACACTCCGTCATTCGCGATAACTGCGTACGCCGCCAGCAGCGCCACAGGTGTTACCTGCACGCCCTGCCCAAACGCCACGTTCGCCACTCGGATCCGCTGCCATTTTTCCGGCGGCTCCAGCCTGCCCCGCAGGCTCCCAACCACAGGGCGCTCCAGCATACCGAAGCGCTCCACAGCTCGATACAGTGCCGTCGCGCCGAGAGCCAACCCGATTTGCGCTGTAGCCACGTTGCACGAGTGTGCAACCACCTCCTCAAGCGTCTGATAGCCATGGGCACGTCTTCCGCCATGTGGAGCACAACGGATGGTGTGCTTGCCAACCTTCGCAGAGCCGGCGCAGTAAAAACCCTGTCCGCTACGAATCCTACCTTCCTCCAGAGCCGCCGCAATGGTGATCGGTTTGAAAGTGGAACCGGGCTCGAAGAGGAAGGTCAACGCCATGTTGCGCATGACGCCCAGCCCGTGCTCTTTCAACTCCCGGCCCCTTTCGTTCAGATCGATGCGCGGCACGTTTGCTACCGCCAGTAGATCGCCCGTATGCACATCCATCACCAGCGCACAGGCACCAGCCGGCTGGTGCTTCTGCATGACCTCCTCCAGGCATCCCTCTGCGATACTCTGCACGTTCACGTCGATGGTTAACTGCACATCGCTTCCGTTACGAGGTTCACTGATGACCTGCCGTGTGCCAGCCAGAATCTGCCCCCTCGCTCCGGCAATACCACGCACCTCGCCCTTTTTTGCAGACAGCGTGTCGTTAAATAGCCTCTCGATGCCCGCTTGCCCCTGCTCCTGATCCGGATCGGTGAAACCGATGAGCGCGGAAGCAATCGGTCCATACGGATACTGGCGCCTGGGTTCCTCGGTGATATCCACGCCGTCCAGCCACGAGGTGGCGCGAAGCGACTGCGCGGTGCTCTGCCTTGCCCGCTTCTGCCTCAGTGCTCTCACGCGCTTCCGCTCCTGCTCCCGAGCTGCCTTCAGCATCTCCGCCTTCTCGCCCGAGATTTCGCGCTTCAGAACGAACACCCCCGTGCGTTGCTTGCCGTCGGCGGTTTGCTCGGCAGCCAGTCGGCGCTCCAGAATGCGGCGCTCGATCTCGGTGGCAGGTATGCCCACAATCGGGCTGAGGGTAGCAGCCACCTGCGCAGGTTCGGTGACTGCCCGGGAGCGGATGGTGATGCTCAGAGAGTTGACATCCATGGCAAGTATGTTGCCCGCACGGTCTTTGATCTGCCCGCGCCGCCCGAACAGCGTCCACTTCTGCACCCGTAAACCACCATAACGCGCGGCGAGACGGCGCAGTTCCGATGCCTTCACCGTCTGAAGGTAGAGCAGTCGCGCGACAACCCCCACAAATAACAGCACGATCAGCGATCCGGCAAGCAGCAATCGCAGACGGGTGTCATCCAGGGAGTGTGCCGCGTGACTCTGCTGGCGCACAGCCATCGTCAGCCGTCCTCCTGATTACTCCCGCGCTGCCACCACGATCGATTTGCCCTTAAGCCCTTCTGGCATGGTTAGAGGCACCATGCCCAGCATCTCAACCTCGCGCTGGATACGCAGGGGGCTTCGCAGTGCCTCCACACGACCCTGCCCGACAAAGAACGCCTCGCGCTGCCGGTCGCGTTGCACGAGCAGTTGATGCCGGACACGCGAGAGGTGATAAACGTATCCGTACGCGGCGAAATAGGTAACAAAGAGCCCAAGTCCCAGAGCGCACCATAACCAGACACCCGCTCGCACGCGGTACCTGGCGACCACCCTCGCACGAACCTTCACCCCCGAGCGAACCACATCTTGAAAAACCATCGTAGCGCCCTCCTTTGACGAATGGACTAAACCCTCGCAAGCCGCTCGGCGGCGCGGCACTGAGCACTGCGAGAGCGTGGATTCAGAGCCACTTCCTGCGCATCTGGTTTGAGCGCATGCGAAGTGATGACCTCGATCAACCGCTCTGCTCCACAACGACACTCAGGCACATGTGGCGGGCAGATGCATTTACCACTCAGCCGCTGGAATGCACGCTTCACCGCACGCGCCTCCAGCGAGTGATAGGACAGCACCACAATGCGCCCCCCCGGTAACAGACAGCGAATCGCCTGCTCAATCGCTTCCTGAAGCCCCTCGATCTCGCTGTTCACCACAATCCGCAGAGCCTGAAACGTGCGCGTCGCCGGATGGATACGCCCTCCACGCCGTCCAACCGCATGCGCCACAATCCCAGCCAGCTGCAGGGCGCTGGCAACAGGGCGGTTCTGCACTATTGCCCGCGCTACTCGCGCCGCGGCAGGTTCCTCTCCGTACTCGGCAATGATACGGCGCAGGTCCGTTTCGCTCCAGCGGTTCACGATGTCCGCAGCGGTCAACCCTGACTGGCTTGTGTCCATACGCATGTCCAGTGGCGCGTCGAACCGGAAGCTGAAGCCCCTTTCCGCGCTGTCCAGCTGCAAGGAACTTACGCCCAGGTCAAACAGAACGCCGTGGATACCCTCAACCCCGCGCGAAAGCAGAACTTGAGGCAGGTCGCGGAAATCGGCGTGAACCACCGTCACCCGCACCGCCCCGCTCAGGTTCGCCAGTCGGCGAGCTGCGTCGTCCAGCGCCTGGCGGTCACGGTCCAGCCCAATCAGCCAGCCGCCGGGGATCAGGCGGCTGGCAATCTCCGCTGCGTGTCCACCCAGCCCCACCGTCGCATCCACAAAAACCTCTCCCGGACGTGGACGGAGCAGCTCCAGCACCTCGTGAACCATCACCGGTGTATGGCTGTTCATGGTCATCATCTCAGAGCTCCAATTTCACATCCAGCGCTGCAGCGGCGGCGAACACCGCCTGATCCTCGATCTCAGCGTTTGCCGCTTTCCACACCTGCTTGCTCCATATCTCCAGCCGATACGGCGCCCCAATAATCACGACAGTACTCTGCGTCTCGGAGGTCGGCAACCGGATATCGGCGAGTTCGCGCAGGTGAGACGGTATCGCCAGGCGCCCCTGCGAGTCGATATCCACCTCAGTGGCTACATTGACGAAGAACCTTTGCAGGAGAACCGCATCCCTGTTGGTGAATGATAGTTCAGACAATCGAGACTTGATGCGTTGCCAGGTGCTGAGATGGAAAACAAACAAGCTGTGGTTCCAGCCACGGGTAATCACGCACGAGCGCCCGAAGAGCTCTCGGAAGCGCTGCGGCATGATGATACGCCCTTTATCATCCACCGAGTGCTCCGAGTAGCCCTGCAGCATGGCGCGAGGGTCGTCATCGGTGACGGCGCCCAGAGCCTCCACCGAATTCTCGTCCAGCGCACCGTTTGGAGCCTGTTCCTCCGCCATTTCACCACCTGACCTCCACTGAACATCCACTTGACTTGCCCATATTGTAAAGGATGGGGGCTCGGCTTGTCAACGGTTTTGGGGAGCTTTTTCTCAATATTTTGAGAAAAATCGTCGAGCACCCCTAAATGTAGACATTTATGCGTGAAGTAATTCTGCACTAGGTGGCACAGGCGCGGCGTGCGGTGGAAACTGAGTGGCGACGCTACAGCACAAAGTGGATGAAAAGGTATCCCGCCGCAGGTCGCGTGGATAGTTCAAAGCCGATATGCACCGGGGAGATGGGACGAAATCCCGCCAGCAACGAGAGGTTGCGTGGAGATGCCTGCAAAGAGACGCCCGCTCTGCCCTCGCGTTCCCATCGCCAGATGTCGACCGCCGCACTCACTCGCGCACCCCATACTCCGCTGTACAACAAACCGATGCGTATGGTGGGCTCGTTCAACGAACTCGGCAGAACAAAAGGCTGTGAGTCGTTCTGAAGGTTTGCGCTGAGGAAACGGGCAACGAGGTTGAACAGTGCCGGTCGGACCAGAGCAGGTCCGTAGTGCCCCGTGTTCAGCCACAGAAGCGGTCCCTCGCCCAGCGCCCGACGCAGCGCCAGGGCATCCTCTCGTGGTATCACCAGGTCGAACCTGCCGTTAATCATCAACACGCGGTGTCCGTACTGCCCGCGCAGGTAGTGGAGCGGCTCCACCGACGCCAGCTCGTCTCGCAGTCGCTCATAACCTGTGCCTTTACTGCGAAGCTCACTGCGCACGCTCATCGTCAGCGGACTGCGCCAGAGCACATGCGCCAGATTCGCGCCGCCCAGCACCAGCACTCCTGCCCCCATACGGTCCTCCACCGCCAGCACCAGCGCCCCCACAATCGCCCCGAGGCTGATACCTACGATGCCAATGCGTTCCGAATCGACCTGCGGCTGAGTTTGCAGCCAATCGATGAGCCTGCAGGCGTCCAGTGTCGCTTGCCGCATGGTATCTCGCATCTGCTGGGGGTCGGGCACGATCATCAGCTCCCCGCTCAGGTAGCCAGCCGGCGTCCGCTGCATGTGATAGGGCAGGGTCATCACGGCGGTTACGAAGCCCTTCTGCGCCAGCATCCGAGCCAGCGACAGCTCGATGTCCGGTCTCTGCACACCCCACGAATGCAGGATGAGCACAGCAGGCATTCTGTTGCCGGTTCGGGGAAGGAAGACCTCCGCGTAGACGGTTTGATTCTGGGGATACTCCGGCGTGCTGAGCAGACTGGGGAACTTCACCAGCAAATGCTGTGTTTCGGAGGGGGCACTCAGTGCGACCACCTCCGCCGACAAGGGCTGAGACGGATATCGGAACCAGTCGTCGCGCGCAGGTTGAGCCAGTACGTCCAGCGTGCCCAAGAGAAGACATAGCATCCACCCCAGCCTTATCATTTCCCGCCTCCTTTCTCTCGCATCTGGTGATTCCGCGCTCTACGCCAGCCTTTCCTGCCCAAATGCCGGTGTGAACACCACAATATTTGACAACCTGAGACATGTATGATACAATATATTGGAAATTTCCCAACGTGTTACCTTTGTGGCGGCGGGTTTTCCGCACGGAGGTGTGGGAAGGAACAACGCATGGCAAAACCGGAAACACTGACGACACCCCAGACTCCTGACGAGCAGTCTCTGGTAACAACTGTTGACCGCGAGTATACCGCGCAGGAGTTCACCGTGCTGGAGGGGCTTGAGGCGGTTCGCAGGCGCCCCGGCATGTACATCGCTGATACCAGCGTGCGCGGTCTGCACCAGCTGTTCTACGAGGTCATCGACAACAGTATCGACGAGGCACTGGCAGGTTTCTGCACCCGCATCGACGTGGTCCTTCACCCTGACGGCAGTCTGTCTGTTGCCGATAACGGTCGCGGTATCCCGGTGGATATCAACAAGGAAACCGGGCTGACGGGTGTGGAGCTGGCGATGACACGCCTTCATGCGGGCAGCAAGTTCGGTGGGGGTGGTTATCGTGTTTCCGGTGGCTTGCATGGCGTGGGCGTGTCGTGTGTAAACGCCCTGTCGGAGTGGCTGGTGGTGGAAGTGTGCCGGGACGGCAAGCGTCATCGCCAGCGCTTCGAACGCGGAACGCCCGTTACTCCGCTCGAGGTCGTCGGCAACGCAAAAAACACCGGCACCATGGTGCACTGGCTGCCGGACCATGTGGTCTTTGAGAAGCGCGATTACGACCCCGAACGCATCGTGCGTCGCATCCGCGAGCTGGCGTTCCTGAACAAAACCGTCACCATCACCTTCACCGACCTGCTCCACGGTGAGCCTGCACAGACCTTCCACTACAAGAACGGGCTGGCGGAGTTTGTGCAGTGGCTCAACGAGAACAAAGACCCCCTGCACAAGCCCATACACTTCGCTCGCACGCGCGAAGATACGCACGTGGAGATCGCCATCCAGTACAACGATACCTATCAGGAGAACATCTTCTCCTTCGCCAACAACATCCATAACACCGAAGGTGGCACGCATGTCTCCGGTTTCAAGACCGCGCTGACCCGCGTGATCAACAACTATGCACGCAAGAACGGGCTGCTGAAGGAGAAGGACGCAAACTTCAGCGGCGACGACGTTCGCGAGGGCTTGACGGCGGTCATTAGCGTGCTGTTGCTCAACCCGCAGTTTGAAGGGCAGACGAAGACCAAACTGGGCAACAGTGAAATCGAGGGACTGGTGAACTCCATCGTGGGCGAGGCGCTGTCGCAATACTTCGAGGAGAACCCGTCGGTTGCGCGGCGCATTATCGACAAGGCGCTGGTGGCACAGCGTGCCCGAGAAGCTGCCCGTCGCGCGGCGGATTTGGTGAAACGCCAGAGCGCACTGGAGAACACCTCCCTGCCCGGCAAGCTGGCGGACTGCTCGGAGCGCGACCCGCGGCTGTGCGAGCTCTTCCTGGTGGAAGGAGATTCGGCAGGTGGTTCGGCAAAACAGGGGCGCGACCGGCGCACTCAGGCGGTGCTGCCCCTGCGCGGGAAGATTCTGAATGTGGAAAAAGCCCGTCTGGATAAAGCACTGGAAAACGAGGAGATACGTGCCCTGATCACCGCGCTGGGCACGGGCATCGCCGGTCCGGGCAACGGCTCCAACGGCAACGGCGAGGACAAGAACGACGCCGACTTCAAGTTCGACCTCTCCAAGCTCCGCTACCACCGCATCATCATCATGACCGATGCTGACGTAGACGGCGACCACATCCGCACCCTGCTGCTCACGTTCTTCTTCCGTTATATGCGCCCGCTTGTCGAGGAAGGGCATGTGTATATCGCTCAGCCGCCACTGTATGTGATTAAGGCGGGAAAGGACGAGCGCTACTATGCCCGCACGGACAAAGACCGCGACGAGATTCTGCGCAACATCCGGCGCAAAAACGTCACCGTCGGACGGTTCAAGGGCTTGGGCGAGATGAACGCGGAGGAGCTGGCGGAAACCACCATGAACCCGGCGAGTCGTCGACTGGTGCGCGTGGAGCTGGAGGACGCCGTCGCCGCCGACGAGATATTCAGCGTGCTGATGGGCGACAAGGTGGAACCGCGCAAAGAGTACATCGTACGTCACGCCAAGCTGGTCACCAATCTGGATTGGCACGCCTAAGCGTTCACACGGCGCCTCTGCTCTCCAGCTGCTTGTACAGCACCAGCGAGTACACCACCGGCACGAAAACCACGAGGAAGAAGACCACCAGACACACGGTCGGTGGAACTCCTGCCAGAATCGCCAGCGCGCCCGCAATCCCGACAATGGTGTACACCCGCGAGGCAAGCCGGTGAGTGCGGTCCCACACCACCTCGCTGGCAAGCGTCCAGGGCGTACGCACCCCGACCCAGAAGTTTCGCTTCACCCTGCCCAGCAACGCGCCGATGCCCGCGAACAGCAGGAGGATGCCGCCCATGAGTGCCCGCGCCATATCCAGCTTCGGATGCAGAGCCGCCTGCAGGGCAACCAGATGGATGTACGCCATCAGAACCACCATCATCAGCACGATGATGTTGTAGATGGGTCGGAAAGCCTCCACCTTGAACCCACGTGGCGACAGCCACGGCAGAACAAGCAGTACCAGCCACAGGATCACCGTCATGCTGGGCAGGAAGAACGCGCCGAAAGGTTTACTGCTCCACTCGTCTACCTCGCCCTTCCAGTTCCAGTGGGTCGGCACCTGTTCCGGCAGGTTTGGATACAGCCAGATAGAATACGCGAACATCAAAGCCAGCACCAGCACACCCCAGGCAACCATGCTTCGCACACTCATCGCTTTCACCTCCGTCATTTCGACACTTACGAGAGAAACCGGGTTTCATTTATGCGTAGAGAAGGTAGCGTGTTCGGGGGCGACGGAAGGCGGTCGCCTGTGCCTGCATGTGCGCCCACACGTCATCCGCATCGGCGTTTCGGTCTATCATCTGAAACGCTTTCGTATCGGTCAACAGGGTCATCAGCCGGTTGTGCTCCCAGTCGCGCGGATGAAGACGTCGCAAAGCGCACGCCATCTCCACACCAAGGCGCACTGGCTGAAACCTGCGACGGTCCACCACCGACAGGCGCAGACCCTGACAGGCTTCTCCAGCAAACTTGCTGGCGTTTGGGGTGAATTGCACGGGCATACAGGCAAAGCCGGGCAGGTTCCTTCTCAGCAGCGTGGACGCCAGCGCCTCCGAGTTCAGCCACGGTGCGCCGAACAACTCAAAGGGCGCATCGGTGCCCCTCCCTACCGAGACGTTGGTAAACTCCAGCAGCCCGACGCCCGGATAGAGCGTCGCTGCCGTGAGACTGCGCATGTTGGGCGATGGGTTCACCCATCGCAAGCCGGTGACATCGTACCACATCTCCCGCTTCCAGCCGGTACAGGGTACCACCTGCAGGTCGCACTTCGGCGCGCGTTCCGACTGAAAGAGTTTCGCCAGCTCACCCGCGGTCATGCCGTGCCTCAGCGGGACGGAGTGGTACGCCACGAAGGAGCGTCTGTCCGCGTCGGTCACGCTGCCCTCCACCGCCACCCCGTTGATGGGATTGACGCGGTCCAGCACCACCATGCGCACGCCGTGCTGTCCAGCCGCCTCCATCGCCAGCCCCATCGTGGAGATGTATGTGTAGAACCGACAGCCGATGTCCTGAATGTCGAACACCAGCGCGTCCACACCCTTCAACATGTCCGCCGTGGGCGCCTTGTGTTCCCCGTACAGGCTGTAGATGGGCAAGCCCGTCTCGGGATGCTTCGCATCGGCAACAGGTTCGTCCACTATGCCGGCGAAGCCATGCTCGGGACTGAACAGCGCAACCAGCTTCACGCCAGCATCCAGAAGGGCGCGCCAGGTCGGTTTTCCATCGCGCGTCAGCCCTGTGTGGTTGGTGATAACGCCAACGCGCAGTCCAAGTAGAGACCTGCACCCCGCCTCTATCAGCACATCCACGCCGTTCTGAACCCCTTCTCGCATGTTGTTCTCGTTGCCTCCTCGCTTTCACGCTCACCCTTCCCCTTTTCTCAGCGCATTTCTCTCTATCCTCTGTGGCACACTGCCCACACGGTATGCTATCATTTTGCCGGAACGAGTTCTGACGAAGGAGCCAAGATGAGATCCGCTACGAAGTATCTCTGGTTCAACACGAGCAGGCGCCGCGAGTACATCAACATCACCGCTGACGTGGAGGACTTTGTGCGGGAAAGCGGAATTCAGGAAGGGTTCGTGCTGGTCAGCGCCATGCACATTACCGCAGGCGTGTATGTGAACGATGCCGAGAGTGGGCTGATCGCGGACATCGACGAATGGCTGGAGAAGCTTGCCCCATACCGCCCAGACTATCGGCATCATCGCACCGGAGAAGACAACGGCGACGCCCACCTGAAGAGTCTGCTCATCCATCACGAGGTCATCGTGCCGATTACCAACGGACGGCTGGACCTGGGTCCATGGCAGCAGATTTACTACGCGGAGTTTGACGGACAGCGCCGAAAACGTGTAATATTGAAAGTGATTGGTGAATGAAAGCCGGTCTCTACCCTGGTGGGGCGAGTGCGCCACCACGGGCAAGGGAGGCTTGCCTGTATCGGGTAGCCGAGGGGCTGCCATTACAACGATGGGGTAGGAGGTATCCCTGTGTACCGTAACCTCTGCACGGTCTTCGCCGAGGTTGCCGACAGGCAACCCGAACACGTAGCGCTGGTGCGCATTCTGAAGGGGCAGACCTTGCCCCTCTCCTACGGCGACTACCTGCGACGCACCGTTCACCTCAGCGTCGGACTGGAAGACACCGGCGTCTCTTCCGGTGACCGCGTGCTCCTGCTGTCGGAGAACAGACCGGAATGGGCTATTGCCGACTACGCTCTTCTTTCGCTGGGGGCGATTGTGGTGCCGGTCTATCCGTCCCTGCCTGCGAACCAGATCGCGTATCTGGCGCAAGACAGTGGTGCACGGGTGATTATCGTCTCCGACGAGAAGCAGTACCGCAAGGCGGTGGAGGTGAGTCGAGCCGTGCCTCAGTTGGAGACGATCGTGGTGATGGACCCGCCGGCGCAGCTCGCCAGCAACGCCCTCAGTCTGGCAGACCTCGAGGCGCGCGGCGCGGAGGTTGCTGACGCCGAGAAGCGATTCCGCCAGCGCATCGCCACGATACCGCCCGAACATTTCGCCACCTTCATCTACACCAGCGGCACCACCGGCGAACCGAAGGGCGCCATGCTGACCCACCAGAATCTGCTGTCTAACGTCGACGCCAGCTTGCAGGTGATTGACGCCGGTCCGGACGACGTCTTCCTGTCCTTCCTGCCCCTCAGCCATGTGTTCGAACGCATGGCAGGACACTTCACCGTGGTAGCCTGCGGCGCCACCGTCTGCTATTGCGAGACCCTGTTCACCATCGCCCGCGACATGCAGATAGCAAAGCCGACCGTGATGCTGGCAGTGCCTCGCCTTTTCGAGAGCATCCGCGACCGCATTCTGGAGAACGTCACCAAGCAGCCTCCGCTTCGCCGGCGCATCTTCCACTGGGCGTTTCGGAACGCCTCGAAGGCAGCCGAGGCGATACGCGGCGAGCGTCGCTGGACACCCTGGCTGAGGTTCAAGCACCGGATTGCCGACAGACTGGTCCTTCACAAGGTGCGCGCGATAACGGGTGGGCGCTTCCGGTTCTTTGTATCCGGCGGAGCCGCACTCGGCAGGTCGCTGGCGGAGTTTTTCCATGCCTTCGGCATCATGGTGCTGGAGGGATATGGTCTGACCGAGACCTCGCCTGTTGTCTCCGTCAACCGGCCGAACGACTACCGGTTCGGTACAGTGGGCAAGCCGATACCGGGCGTGGAGGTTCGCATCGCGGAGGACGGCGAGATACTGGTACGAGGTCATAACGTGATGGTCGGCTACTACACGAAGCCTGCCGAAACCGCCCAGGTGATCGACTCGGATGGCTGGTTCCACACCGGCGACCTTGGCTCGCTGGACGCAGACGGCTTCCTGCGCATCACCGGACGCAAGAAGGATATCATCGTGCTGGCAAACGGCAAGAACGTCGCCCCGGTGCCCATCGAAGAGCAGCTGAAGTCCAGTCCCTACATCTCCGAGGCTGTGCTGTTCGGCGATGAGCAGGACGTCATCACCGCGCTGATCGTGCCCAACTTCGAGCGCACCCGAGAGTGGGCGAAGATGCAGGGTCTGCTGGTGCAGAGCGACGTCGAGCTGGTTGCCCTGCCGGAGGTGCGGCAGCTGATCAAGCAGGAGATTGAGCGCCTGACCACTCACCTCGCCGAGTTCGAAAAGGTACGGCGCTTCACCCTTCTGGACCACCCCTTCAGCATCGAGACGGGCGAGCTGACCCCCACGCTGAAGGTGCGCCGACACTTCATCAAACAGCGTTACGCGAAGGAGCTCGAGGCGATGCGGAGATAACGCGCAGGCATCGTGGGATAACCGACAGACCGACCGGAGTGCGAGCCACCAGCTCACCGTCACACTGTACATCCTGAGCGGAAGCGCACTCCAGCCGGAACCGCCGAGCGTGTAGCGACTGCAGGTAACGACAGCGATGCGCTCTGCCCAGAACCACGTCCAGCAGCACCCGCCAGATATGCCAGCGCCATCCACGCGACATGGGAAACCATACGATATCCAGCCATCCGTCATCAATGCGTGCGGTGGGCGCGATGCGCGTGAACCAGCCATAGTGAGAGGTGTTCGCTGCTACCAGCATCACCGCATCCAGTTCCTGTTCTCTATCTTCCAGCAGCAGGCGGTAGCGCGTGGGTTGATAGCGGCGCAGTTCCCGAATGCCCGTCCAGACGAATGCCCATACGCCCCAACGTCGCTTCAGTTCCTCGGGGACACGCGCCAGCACATGCGTGTCAAACCCCGTGCTTGCCATCAGCACAAAAGGACGCCCGTTCGACACCCCTACATCCATCCGGTGCTCTTCGCCCATCCGCAGCGCTTGCAGACAGCCCTTTACTGCCCGACGTCCCAGCGGATAACCCAGTTCACGCGCCAATACGTTGCTCGTGCCGACCGGGCACAGCGCCAGCCTCGTCTGCGTATTCACCACAGCGGGCAATACCGCGTGCACGGTACCGTCGCCGCCCGCGACCACCAGTACCTCCCCGCCCGTCAGGCAGAACTCAGACGCAATCGCCAGAGCGTCCGCTGGCGTTGGCGCCGTTCGCACGTGACACGATGCCCCAAGCCGTGCGCCCACCATCGACCAGTCCACGCGAAGCGCCCTGCCCCCGCCCGCCTGCGGATTGACCAGCAACAGAATCCTGCGTTCTTCTGGATAAATCATTGCCTCTTCTGTGTCGTAGGCAGGATTCTCGTCCGGCGCATTCAACCCTCTAGTGCAAGTGTTGGAGATGCTCTGTACATGGAGGGAGACGATGCGTTTAGGAGCACCAATCTTCACCAGCTGGAACAGCCCCGATGAATGGGCACAGGCGGCGCGACAGGCTAGCTACAGCGCAGTCTACTGCCCAGTTGACCATCGCGCGGACGAAGCCACCATCCGCGCCTTCGCCGAAGCCGCGCGGCAAGCCGACCTCGTGATTGCCGAGGTGGGCGCATGGAGCAACCCGCTGTCGACTGACGAACAGACCCGCCGAGACGCCGTTGCCTACTGCCAGAGGCAGCTGGCGCTTGCGGACCAGATCGGCGCCATGTGTTGCGTGAATATTGCAGGTTCGCGCGGCGAGCCGTGGGACGGACATCATCCGGCTAACCTGACCAGGGAAACCTTTGCTTTCATCGTGGAAACGGTGCGCCAGATTATCGACGCGGTGAAGCCAAAGCGCACCTTTTATACATTGGAACCGATGCCGTGGATGTACCCCGACTCTGTGGAGAGCTACCTCGAGCTCATCCGCGCCATCGACCGCCCTTCCTTCGCCGTGCATTTGGACCCAGTTAACCTGATCTGCAGTCCGCAGCGCTATTACGGTAATGCAGACCTTCTGCGTGAATGCTTTCGTCAGCTGGGCGCATATATCAAGAGCTGCCACGCGAAAGACATCATCCTCCACCAGCGTCTGACCACGCACCTCGACGAATGTGTACCGGGCGAAGGCGCTCTCGATTATCGAACCTTCCTGCTGGAGCTCGACAAACTGCCGCCCGACACTCCGCTGATGGTGGAACACCTCGCGGACGAGCAGTCGTACGTGAAGGCAGTGAACCACATCCGCCGTGTCGCGCAGGAGGTGGGCGTGACCATCCGATGAATGCTTCTGCCATCATGTTTACGCGACACCGGCGAGCGGAGCTGCTGCCGGTGGAGGTAGACCCCACCCCACTTGCGCCCAACCAGGTGGCAGGAAAGACCATTGCCAGCCTGATCAGCCCGGGCACGGAACTCAACGCCGGTTTCCTGGGCGATATCTTCCCGCGAAGGACGGGCTATGCGGCAGTTTTTCGGGTAGAGGAGGTCGGCGAGGAGGTGCATCGACTGCGCCCGGGAGACCTGGTGTACTGCATGGCTCCGCATCAGTCCTTCCAGCGCGTGCCGGAGGAAGACGCTCTGCCGGTGCCGGAGGGATTGTCGCCATTCGAAGCCGTGTTTGCGCGCCTCATTGGCGTCTCCATGTCCACGCTCACCACCACAACGTCGCGCCCACCACAGCGCGTGCTGGTCACCGGTTTGGGCATCATTGGCAACCTTGCAGCGCAGGTGTTTCAGGCATGCGGATATGAGGTCATCGCCTGCGATCCCTCTGAAGTCCGCCGACAGATGGCACACACGGCGAGCATCACACACACCTGCACGGCAGTGCCGGTGGAGGATCTGGCGGGTACCGTAGCGCTTGTGGTGGAGTGTTCCGGCAATGAACAGGCGTTGCTGGACGGGTGCAGCGTCGTGTGTAAGCGAGGGGAGGTGGTGCTGGTCGGCGTCCCGTGGCGACGGCAAACAGAGCTCAGCGCCTTCGACCTGACCCACGCCATTTTCCACCAGTACGCCGTCGTTCGCAGCGGCTGGGAGTGGGAACTGCCCCGGTATCCTCGGGAGTTTCGCACCGGCAGTATCCATGAAAACCAGCGAGGCGCCCTGAACTGGCTGGCGCAAGGCAAGATTTCGGTGAAAGGGCTGTATGATCAGGCTTCGCCGGCAGACTGCCAGCAGGTGTATGAGCATCTGCTTGACGTCCACTGGCACGGGCTGACAGCCGTTTTCGTTTGGGAACGAATATAACGCGGCTCACTGCTCGTTCGGGGCGGCTGCGTGCTTCCGCGTCAGCCTGTGGAACACCCACACCAGCGCCAGCGCGCAACCCGTCCCGATGATAGCACCACCAACCACGTCGGAGGGATAGTGCAGTCCAAGATAGATGCGCGAGTAGGAAACCACCGTCGCCAGACCAAACGCCACCCATCGTACCCACCCGCGGTAGAACAGCGCGAATAGCGTCGCCGCGGCAAAGTTATTCACCGCGTGAGACGAGGGAAAAGACAGGCTGTACCGACAGCCGTCGATTGCCCGAACGCCCTCCAGCGCCTCGCAGGGACGCACGCGGTCAAACAGCTCTTTCAGCAGATGACTGCTCAACTGGTCGGTCAGGGCAATGAGCGGTATCAGCAGCAGAGCCACCGTCCTGCCCCTTTTACCACCCCGCCACAACAGCCCTACCCAGACCAGTAATAACAGGATGCCGGTACGCTTGATATCTGTGACAAACAGCATGACCGCGTCCAGCGGCGGCGCATGGGCACTGTTGATCCAGCGAAACAGGAAAGTATCTAGCGCGAGCAGAGAGTCCGCCATCGTTGCGTACCTGCTAAATTCGCGTATGGTAAAGAGGGGTTACGCTGGTCATTCCTGCACCCGCAGCGTTGTCCAGCGCAGTCCCCTCACGATGCATGCGCCGTCACCCGACCTTCACCGTAGTGATGCCGAATGGCGGTATGTCCACCGTCAGTATGTCCCCCATCATGCGCGCGGTGCTGCTGGACAGCGGCTGTTCCAAAAGGTCTGTCTCCACCGCTGTGGCATTCAGGCGCGCCAGCACGGGGCTTAACTGCACCTGCGCCGTCGTCGCTTTGCCTTCCACCTCATACAGCCGGATGACCAGCGCATCCGAGTCCTCTGCCTTCTTCAGACCGCTCAACATCACGTTGGGCGTCAATATCTCGGCAAACGCCTGAGAGAGCGGCAGGTCGCCCTCGTGTACGTCGGTGCTGACCACGCTGAACGGCAGGTTGAAGTCGTAACCCGCCCGCGCCGACAGCGAGGGGGTCCAGTCCTTGCCGAACGGAACCAATCCGAAACGGAAGCTGTGACGCCCCAGCTCCGGCAGGGGATCGGGGTCATACGAGCTTCGAAGCAGGGTCGCCCCCAGCGTGTTATCGCACACACTGTACGCGTAAACGCGGTCGTTCACCAGCACCACGCCAGCAGGCTCTCCCGTCTCGCTGTGCACTCCCAACAGTTCCACCCACCTCTGGGCGGGCAGGTCCGTCGGGTACATGGCGATGCCGGGTGCGCCCACGTGCTTGAAGGTTTCGGACGGCTCCGCGTAGCCGATGGTAGAGCGTTCTACCCAGCCATTCGGACACTCCATGCGGCACTTCGCCTCGTCCACTGCGATGGGAAACTGAATACGCAGGGCAGGCACGCCGGTCTCCGGAGAGCCACGCTCCAGCCAGTCGGCTTCCACGGTGATGTCCAGCCGCGGCACGCCCGCGCTCAGGCTGAACGTGACGGTGAGCTGGCTGTCGTTGAAGCGATGGTGTGTCTGCACGCTTGCCAGATACGGACCGTGATGCGGGAACGAGAGCGTCGCCCCTTCGGTGAACGGCACGTACTGTTTGACCTGCCCCAGCACCCACGCCGTCATGCCGTGCGGTGCTTCCAGAATGTACTCCAGCAAGCCGATGCGCTCGCCGGGGGGCACGAGCTCCACGCCCGTGCGCTTGTCTATCAGGCTCACGATGGCGCCCGACTGCTGTTCCACCGTCACCTTCAGGTACTCGTTCTCGATGGTGCCCTTTCCGTCGGACGAACAACCCGGCGCAGGCGAGGCACCCGGCGAACGGTACACGCTGAAGGTTCGATAGCCCAGCGCGGGAAGGTTGTGTGCAGGGAAAGCCAGCTCGATAAAGTTATGCTGCCAGTAGTGTCCGCGGTGAAGCACCTGCGCCTGAAGCACGTTGCCGGCGTCGTCCTTCACCGCCACAAAAGGCGTCTCGATTTCGCGGTCCCAGATACGTGTGGTAACCACCTCACTGCGCATCCATGGCGAGGGGTTGAACACGACAAACGGGTCAGCACCGACACCGCCGGCACCATATCGGCTCAGCACTCCATCGCCTGGCAGGTCGCCCTGCCCGCCTCCCAGTCCCTCGCCGTAGTCTGCGGAGGGTGAGTTCGGAGGAGCAACGGCTTGTGTGTTCACCCGCGCTGCGAGCGCTCGGAGACTGCGCGTTTTTACCATCGAGGTGTGCGACATAATCTCCTGGAACAGCCCCTGCGCGTACTCGTAGGTCGCCTTGACGCCTGAACCCGGCAGGATGTCGTGGAACTGGTTAAACATGGCATGTCGCCACGCGGTACGCAGTTGTTCAGAGGGATATGCCTGCCCCGTAATGCCTTTCGCCAGCAGAGCACAGATTTCAGCCTCTACCAGAGTGTTCTCGCTACGCCGGTTGGCATACTTGATGTTGCTCTGCGACGAGTAGCATCCCTCAAATACAAAGTTCAGCTCGCCGTCGATCACCGGCAGGTCTTTCGCCTCCCTCTCCGCTATGGAGAAGAACTCGTGGTAGGTGCTGAAGTGGATGCGCGGGAAGATGGGCCACTCCGTCATCTCGTGAGCCAGACGCAGGTCACGTCGGGTAGGTCCGCCTCCATGGTCGCCCACCCCATACACAAACAACATATCTTTCAGACCGGTGTGACGCTCAAACTCGACGACGTGCTGGGCGATGCGCGGGGTGATCGGACCGAGATACCACTCCCGATGGTCGTCGAACGCCAGCACGCGCGAGCCGTCTCGTCCCTGCCACCAGAAGAGGAAGGGTCCCCTGCCTGTTCGGCAGAAGTAGTAGTAGCGGATCCCTGCCCGTGTCAGGATGCCGGGTATCGTGTGCGCGTGACCGAAGGTATCCGGTTCGTAATCGATGCGCACAGCATCGTACGGCAAGCCGAACTCCTTCTGGAAGAACCGCTTCGTATACAGAAGGTGTCGGCAGAGGATCTCCCCGGAGCTCATGTTCTTGTCTGCTTCTACCCAGTGGCTGGCGGTCACCTCCCACCTGCCAGCGCGCACATGTTCCTGCACCTTCTGCCACATCTCCGGCAGGTAGTCTTTCGTCAGCTGGTAGATGGACGTCTGATCCTGTGAGAAGCGGAACTGCGGATACTCGTGCATCAGGCGGTCCACCGTGCTGAAGCTGTCGTTGGTGGTAGCAACGGTCTCCGCCCAGTTCCACATCCAGTTCATGTCGATGTGTGCATGTCCGACGCAATGGATGGTGTACTGCTTGGCGACGCCGGCGAGAGGCTGAAGCACCTCTTCAGCGCGCGTCACCGCATCGGCTATGGGCGTATTCTCGGAGACCGCCTGCGCGAACGTGCTCTCCGCGCGCATGACCAGCTCCTCCCACTCCGCCAGCCGTGAGGGATTTGCCTTTGCCAGCTGCCGCGCAAAATCTATCTCTGCCTGCAGCCGCTCTACCCAGCGGCGCGAATTGCGTTCCACGTCACGCAGAGACTGCCAAACCGAATCAAGTTGTTCCTCCAGTGCCATGATCCCCCTCCTGAAAGTGCCGGTAAACTTTAAGGTATATCTTCGCCGGTAGGTACATGGATGCCTTCCTGCCCTGCAATTTCGTGGACAGGAATCCGCATCGCCGTACCGAAAATGTTTCCCAAAAGCTTGATAAGGGAGTTAAAGATGTCTGTGCAACAGGTAGCCATCCTGCTCAACGAGACAATCGGAACGATCAGCCCGTACCTGCACGGCGAGTTCGCAGAGCATCTGGGCGAGTGCATCTATCCCGGCATCTGGGTCGGTGAGGGGTCAACGATTCCCAACATTAACGGCATTCGCCAGGATGTGGTGGAGGCACTGCGTCCCCTTGAGATACCGGTACTTCGCTGGCCCGGTGGTTGCTTTGCCGACGCCTACCACTGGCGCGACGGGATCGGTGCACGTAGTCAGCGCCCGCTCCGGGTGAACTACCACTGGGGTAAGGCGCCCGAGTCCAACCACTTCGGTACACACGAGTTCATCGAGTTCTGCCGGCTCATCGGCACCGAGCCGTACCTTGTGGGTAACGTGGGATCGGGCACGCCCTCAGAGCTGCGCGACTGGGTGGAATACTGCAACTTTGCGGGCAATTCGTCGCTGGCAAACGAGCGGCGTGCCAACGGAGCACCCGAGCCCTTCGGAGTGCGCTTCTGGGGTGTGGGTAACGAAAACTGGGGTTGCGGCGGCAACATGGACCCCGAGTATTACGCAGCGGAGTTTGCCCGGTTTCGCACGTTCCTGTTCGACTACTCGGACACGCCCATCCACGCTATCGCCTGCGGCGCCGCCGGTAACGACTGGCACTGGACGTGGAAGTTCCTCGACACACTGCGGCGTAAGCACTGGAACCGAATGCATCTGGTGCAGTCGCTGGCAGCGCACTATTATTGTGGAACCGCCGGTACCGCCACTCAGTTCACCGAAGAGCAGTGGCTGGAACTGCTGTGCCGGGCGTACGTGATGGAGGGCATTATTCTGGGACACCGCACCACCATGGACGAGCTCGATCCCGACCGACGCATCCATCTCATCGTGGACGAATGGGGTGCGTGGCACCCTGTGGAGCCGGGTAAGCCTTCCTCCGGTCTGTATCAGCAGAACACCATGCGCGATGCGCACGTGGCGGCTATCACGCTGGATGTGTTCCACCGTCACTGCGACAAGGTGTACATGGGCAATATCGCACAGCTGATTAACGTGCTGCAGTCGCTTCTACTGGTTGAGGAGGACCGATGCATCAAGACGCCCACTTACTACGTGTGGCAGCTGTATGCACCGCACAAAGGAGGATCAGCGGTGCGTTTCGAGTCGCTTGCTGAGCGTATCTCGGATGGAGGTGTGTCGCGCGACCACTGCAAGTCGTCGTATCTGCAACGCAGTTTCAACGGTCTGCAGTGTATTACGGGTTCTGCCTCCGTGAAGGACAGGACGCTCTGCGTCACGATGACAAACAATCATCCTTCCCGCCCGTGCGAGGTGCGACTGACGCTCGTTGGAGCGCAGGTGAAAGAGGCAAGCATGGCAGTGCTGGTGGCTGATGACATTCGTGCGCACAACACTTTTGAGCAGCCCGATCGCGTGAAGCCGTCTGCGCCACGACCGATACCGGCTGCAGGCGACACGTTGCAGGTGGAGGCACCCGCAGCCTCGGTGATACAGGTATTGTGCTCGCTGGGATAGGAGGGGACACAAGATGACACAACAAACAAGGCGCGACTTCCTGAAGACCAGTCTGCGCTATGGCACGGCGCTGTGGCTGACCGCGCACGCCTGGACTTCGACCTACGCGCAGAACGAGAAGGTGAACATCGGCATCATTGCCTGCGGAGGGCGTGGCTGGGGTAACATAGACGGCGTGGCAACGGAAAACATCGTCGCTCTGTGCGACGTGGATGAAAGCCCGCTGGGCGAAGCGAAAAAGCGGTTTCCCCGCGCTGCGACCTACGTGGATTTCCGGGTGATGCTGGAAGAGCGACGGCAGGAGATCGACGCGGTGGTCATCAGCACGCCAGACCACACGCACGCGGTGGCTGCAATGGCAGCGATGCAGCTGGGTAAGCATGTGTACTGTGAGAAGCCGCTCACGCACTCGGTGTACGAGGCGCGAAAGCTGGCGGAGGCGGCGAAACGTTATAAGGTCGTCACCCAGATGGGCAACAACGGACACGCCAGCGACAGCCTGCGCCGAGCGGTGGAAATTATCCAGTCGGGGGTTATTGGTCCGATACGCGAGGTGCACTCCAGCACCGACCGTCCCATCTGGCCACAGGGTATCGACCGCCCGACAGAGACGCCTTCGGTGCCGCGTCACCTACACTGGGATTTGTGGCTGGGTCCGGCGCCGCAACGTCCCTATCATCCGGTGTACCATCCGTTCAACTGGCGCGGATGGTGGGACTTCGGCACCGGCGCTCTGGGCGATATGGGTTGTCATATTCTGGACACTGCCTTCTGGGCATTGGATCTGGGTGCACCGGTCAGCGTGGAGGCGGAGGGCGAACCGCATCATCGTGAAAGCGGTCCGAAGTGGAGCATCGTCCGCTACGAGTTTCCCGCCCGCAGAGGCAAGCCGCCGGTGACGCTTTACTGGTATGACGGTGGTAAACTGCCCCCGAGGGAGCTGGCGGAGGGGGTGGAAGTGCACGCGAACGCCACCCTGTTCATCGGGGAGAAGGGCAAAATCTGGTATCCGCACGGTGGCGAGGTGGTGTTGTTGCCACGCGAACGGTTCGCCGACTATCAGCCGCCTCAGCCGACCATCCCACGCGCCCCGAGAGGACACCATCAGGAGTGGATTGACGCCGTCAAGACCGGGAGCAAGGCGTGGAGCAACTTCGAATACGCCGGTCCGCTCACCGAAATGGTACTGCTGGGCAACGTGGCGTTCCGCGTGGGACACAAGATCAATTACGATGCCCGCCGCATGAGGGTCACCAACTGCGCCGAGGCGGAGAAGTACATCCGCCGTGAATACCGCAAGGGCTGGTCGCTGTAAGCCAACGAGGGCAGGATGCGAGGCGTCCTGCCCTCTAACGGCGCAGTACCGTTTCCTAGTGTCCTTGGGACGGTCTACTTTTCCTCGGAGCGGGGAGGCTCAGGCGCAGAAGGAGCGGAGCTCTCCTGTGTCTTATCATCAGTGGCGTCAGGAGCCTTCTGCTCCTCGAAGGTATACATATACATCCACCGCCCGTCCGGCTTCACAATCTTCTGCTTCTGCATCCTGAAACGCTTCATTCTTTGCGATGCCCCCGTTTCGCCAGCACAATGGCACCGTACACACCGGCGCGGTGACCCAGTTCAGCAGGCTTCACCGGCGGAGGCGGAACAATCTTCAGCATCTGCGACAGTTTCTCGCGAAGCGGCATGAAGAGGGTATCTCCTCGCTTGATCATCCCACCAGCCAGCACAAACACTTCCGGGCACACCAGCGTGGTGACGTTTGCAATGCCCCACGCAAGGTACCCGGCAATCTCTGCCCAGAAGGCGGGATCGTCGATGTCCTCCGGTTCCTTGCCGGTACGCGCCTCGATGGCGGTTGCCGAGGCGTATGCTTCCAGACAACCGCGCGCGCCGCATCCGCACGGCGGTCCCTGCGGGTTCAGCACCTGATGTCCGCCCTCCACGTCCAGCTTGCCGTGGTAGATCATCCCGTCCATCACCACGAAGTAGCCGATACCGGTGCCAAGCGTGAATCCCGCCACGATACGATACTCCCTGCCTGCTCCGAGAACCGCCTCAGCCAGTCCCGCTACGTTCGCATCGTTGTCCACATACGCCGGGCAGCCCAGAGCCTCGCCCAGTTCGGGATACGACACGTCCTTCCACGGGATGTTGGGCGTCCAGTGCAGGAAACCGGTTCGCCAGTCAATCGGTCCCGGCGTCCCGATGCCCAGTCCCTT
>CAKZNX010000058.1 GCA_937132045.1 uncultured bacterium | reverse complement strand
TTTCTGAGCCTGCCTTTGATGGTACGCCCGAATACGGTGCTGTCCCTCGGCGCGGTGGATACCCGCCCCGACTACGACTACGCGCACGGCGTGGAGTTTCACGTGTTTGAGATGGCAGACGGGGCAGAGGTTCGAACCGTCGTGCCCGACATCACGGGACGCACCGCACTCACTCTGCATACCCGTCGCACAGGCGAGCGGCTCACTTTCCACGCCGTGGGTGACACGCACCGCTGGAGCATCGTATTGCGGAACACCGCAGCAGTGCGCCAGGTAGTCGGTGCCGAGGTGCAGTCACTCGGAAGCGACATCCGCCTTGCACCACCGGAAGGCGCCGGCGAGATAGAGGTCGTTCTGGGCTGATTCGGCACGCGGGCGGCGGGTTCAGGGCAGGCTGTGCTCCTTGAAGAACCGCACGATGTGCGCTGTGGCGTCAGGCGTCCAGTCATGCCCGCCGTCGTGCGCACAGAACACCACATGGTTCTGTCCCTTCACCGGCAGGTAGGTCACGCATCCCTTTGCCCATTCCTTCTCCTCATTGCCACAGCCGTTCAGCCGGCGCAGCATGTCGCGGGTGCGCTCTGCCGACGCAAAAGAAACCATCGTATCCGCCCTGCCGTTGATCATCAGCACGGGACGCGGAGTGCGCGCTCGCAGGAGGAGCACCCCACCAGCCCCTGCCACCGTCGCAAACGCAGCGAACGGTTGTGGTCTCTCCGCCAGCAACAGGAAGCAGAAAAGGGCGCCGTTGGACATCCCGCACGCATACACTTTCTTCTCATCCACACGGTAGCGCGCTTTCAGCTCTGTCAGAAGAGCATCCACGAACTTCAGGTCGCGGTCTTGAGACTCGCCCGGGCGACGCTGCCACCCGAACCCACTTCGCATCAGGCGAGGACTGGTATTGACCAACCCCTGTGGGTAGACGACCGTCGCCTCCTTCCACGCGGAGTGGATGGCATACCCGCGGGCGGCAGCGCGGGCGTTACCGCCAAAACCGTGGAACATCAACACCACAGGCGACGCTCGGCGCGAGGCGTCTGCGCCGGGATAGACCAGCGCCGTGCGTTCATTCTCGGCGACGCGCAGTTTGAACGTCTCTTCCTGCTGAAACACAGACAAATCACCCCCACCTTACAGACGGGAAGGCGACGTAAAGGTTCAAAACAGGAAGGCGTGCGAGACGCCGTGCGATGGTGCCGGGTCCTATGCCCCTCGCACCAGCGCCTCACCGGCTCTGAGCAGGTGATCCACCAGCTCGGGAGTGGGTGCTTCGGCATACACGCGCACCACCGGCTCGGTGCCAGACGCCCGCAACAGCAGCCACGCGCCGTTCTCAAAGAGGAACTTGGTGCCGTCCATGCGGTCAATGGCTTTCACGGACAGTCCGGCTATCTCGTGCGCCTGGGTTTGCGCCACACGCTGTCGGGCGGCAGGCATCTCCTCGCGCTCGAGGTGCAGGTCGATGCGGTTGTAATGGTGCTCGCCCACCACGTCGAAAACCTCCTGCACCAGCTCGCTGAGCCTCTTTCCACCCAGCGTCATCGCCTCCAGCAACATCAACCCCATCAGCACGCCATCGCGCTCGGGAATGTGGTGCTGAATGCCGATGCCTCCGCTCTCCTCGCCTCCGATGAGCACGTCACCTTTTAGCATGTTCTCACAGATGTACTTGAAGCCGATTGGTGTCACCGTCAGCGCCAAGCCGAACCGCTCACACAGCGCGTCGATCATGTTCGTGGTGGAGATGGTTTTGACCACACGACCGCGCCACCCGCGCCGTTGCACCAGGTGGTACAGCGTGATGGCGAAGATCCGGTGACTATCCACGAAATTGCCCTTCTCGTCCACCGCGCCCACGCGGTCGGCGTCACCGTCCAGCGCGATACCGATATCCGCTCCCTCACGCACCACCGTCTCCATCAACACACTTAGGTTCGGTGCTATCGGTTCGGGGTTCACACCGCCAAACTGCGTGTCACGGTTTTCTCGGATGGCGAGAACTTGCGTCCGTCCGCCCTCCAGCAGGGTGCGCAGGTAGCCCGCGCCGGAACCGTGCATCGCATCTGTCACTACCTTCCAGCCTGTGTCCAGAATGCGAGGCGAGTCCACGAGGGTCTTCAGGTGTTGCAAATACTCGGCAGTCAGGTTCTCGGTGCGAAGTTCCGCAGGAGGATAGGCACCCATGGATTCGCCAGCCAGAACGCGCTGAAGATGCTCCTCGATCTGCTCGGTAATCTCCGGCAAGGCGGAGCCCCCGTAATTCGCTTTGAACTTGAACCCGTTGAACTGGGGCGGATTGTGACTGGCGGTGATCATTACACCACCCTGCGCCGTTCGATGGTAGACCGCATACGAGAGCGCTGGCGACGATAGCGAAGTGGCGGAAAGTACGGTTGGCAACCCGCACTGCGCCAGCTCCTCCGCCGCTACCCGGGCAAAAACCTCGCTCTTCGCGCGATTGTCGTATCCGACCAGTACGCCGTGTCCCTCCGGTTTGGCAGCGTGAAGGTATTCGGCAACCGCCCGCGCCACCAGGCGCACGTTCCCCTCGCTGAAGTCCTCGTCGATCACTCCGCGCCAGCCGTCCGTTCCAAAGCTAATCTCCACCTGACTCACCCTGAGACCACCTCCTGCACACTGATACTGCATCCTGTTGTGATGCCGGAACCGAACTTCCTGCAGACTCCCCGTAGTATTGTACACTCAAAGGCAAACCGGAATGCCAGCGGCTACCTGTTAGTCATTTTCGGCGCTATCCCTCTGGGTCAGGATGGAATCTGCAGGTGCCGTGCAGAAATCTCTCATGGAGGCAACAACTGGCACCCTGTCCTGGCGAAGGAGGCGCTGACGTCCAGATGAGCACAACACCTTTCGTTATCACCCCCGATGCCCCCGTGATGAAACTGGATGAAATCGGACTGTATGAGGTGGGCTATGCCTATCGCGGTCAGACAGACAGGTCCTTCCCACCCGGCTGGTCGGGATACTTCGAGGAGCGTACGGGTATCGCCTGCCAGCCCGCTGGATTGGTGAATGGCAAACAGGCGTTTCTCCTGCACTGTCCCTGGCGTGGCGGCACCGGCGTCGCGTATCAAACCTTCACCTTCCAGTTGCCGCGGGTGAAGAGCGTGTCTCTGAGAGGGTTCACCGCCATGCGCCCCGACATCGTGGATCGCTCGGACGGCGCCACCTTTCGCATCCTCGTTAACGGCAGGAAGGTGCTGGAAGAGCATCGCACCGACGCGCAATGGAAAGCGTTTCACGTCGACCTCTCCTCTCTGATGGGGCAAAAAGTGACCATCCGCTTCGAGACCGACCCCGGACCCGGCAGCAATCCCAGCTTCGACTTCTCGCTGTGGGCGGAACGCGAGATGGTGCTGGAGGGCTACCAGCCCAAGCCGGTGATCCGTCCCGCTCCCCCACCGCTGAAGCTGGAAAACCTGTACTCCACACAAACGGGTTCCGTCGCGCCGCGCAGTGCGTTTGCCGGTCGCACGAGCGTGCAGGTGAATAACGACCTCGCCGTATTGCGGTATGATGGCGCTGACGGAACACTGGAGTACCGCTGGCGCCGCCCGCAGGGGAACGATTCGAACCCGTTCGGGAGCTGGTCTTTACGTGCGCAGATGAAGGGGGACAGCCCCGTGGAGGTTCCGCTTGCCTCCAACGCCAGAATCGAGTGGGTCGAGGACACGACGCCGGTTGAGACACGCTGGCAACGACAGGGCGACTCGGTGGTTTGCACCCGCCGGTATCGCGTGGGACGTACCGAGGTGACCCTGCGCCTGACGGCACGCATCTTCCACAAGAGCCTGATTCTGGAGCTGGAGGCAGACCGGCAGGGTGCTCGCGCGTTTGACGCAGGCGGCTGGGGACCGGTGCTGAGGCGCAGGCAGGTGGTCACGCCCTATTACGGCGGACAGGTGTTCTACTTGCCAGCAGAGGGTCTCTTCGTGAACGCTATTCTGGACTGGACGCATAGCAACGCCACCTCGCACGACGGGCTGCGGGCAAATTACGGGGCGCTGACCGATGGAAGGCGCAACCCTCTGCGAGAACGGGTGGTTTTCACCGCCGCGTGGCACGCCGCCGAGGCACTGCCTAACATCCCCAACCCGCCTTCGCCCTACCTGAAGCAGGTGGGCGACAAAGTGGTGCTGGATATCTGGGGAGGACGCTTCGAGGGTATTGCCCGCGACTTCGAGAAGCTGACCGAATACGGCATCACCAGCTGTCTTGCGCTCATCCACGTCTGGCAGCGCAGCGGCTACGACAACGCCCTGCCGATGCATATCCCGGCGGATGGCTCGCTGGGCGGTGACGAGGGGATGCGGACGCTGGTGCAGACGGGTGTTCGTCTCGGATATTACGTGGCTCTGCACGAAAACTACGTGGACTACTACCCGAACTACGACCACTACGATGAAAACGACATCGCGCTGGATTCGGAAGGCAACAAGCAGCTGGCGTGGTATAACGCAGGCACCAAAATCCAGTCTTTTGCCGTGAAGCCCAACGCTATACTGCGCCTTGCCGCCACGCAGTCCCCCGAAATCCATCGGCGCTACGGCACCAACGCGAACTTTCTGGATGTGCATTCGGCGGTTCCCCCATGGTTCCATGTGGACATGAGGGCAGGCGAGGAGGGCGCCGGTATGTTCAAGCGCGTGTGGGATGTGCACCGCGCATTGTGGGAGTACGAGCGCAAGGTTCACGGCGGTCCCACCTTCGGCGAGGGCAACAACCACTGGTACTGGAGTGGCTGTCTGGACGGCGTGGAGGCGCAGTTCGGCACCGGGTGGGGCTCGGGACACGGCATGGAAGCGCCGCTCGCGGTGGACTTCGATCTGCTGAAGATACACCCCCTGCAGTTCAATCACGGCATGGGTTACTACGAACGCTGGTGGCGCGATGCAAAGTGGACATCGGTGCCGCCGCTGGTGGTGCTCGACCAGTACCGGATGCAGGAGGTCGCGTATGGTCACGCAGGCTTTCTGGGCAGTGCGGTATGGTACATCGTGCCGTTCGCATGGCTCGAGCATCACCTGTTGACGCCCGTGATGGCACGATACGCCACCGCCAAGCCGGTGGAGATCCAGTACCACGTGGGCGGGAAATGGGTGGACAGCACTTCCGCTGCAAAAGCGGGCGAGTGGCAAAGAGTGCGCGTGAGATACGATAGTGGGCTGACTGTCGTTGCCAACAGTCACCGTGAGCCGCTACGCTCAGGAGCGCTGACCCTGCCACAGTTCGGCTGGATGGCAACAGGTGCGGGAGTAACGGCATACACGGCTCTTCGGCAGGACGTGGTGGTGGACTACGCCGAGACCCCCGACACGCTCTTCGCCAACTCGCGCAACGCCGCCCACTGGAACCTGACCGGCTTGAAGCGCATCCGCCCCGAGGTGGCGGAGTTTGCCCAAACGGGCGCACGCACCTTCCGGGTGGTGTATCGATGGCGGGTAAACGACATACTGGAACGCGACTACGTGTGCTTCGTGCATTTCAGCCAGCCGTCCCCTGAACCGTGGGATGAGGGCATCAAGTTCCAGCAGGACCATCCCCTTCCCAGCCCCACCCGCCAGTGGCGCCGAGGGGAGGCGGTGACGGACGGACCGTACACCGTGACCATCCCACCCGACATCCCGGACGGCGATTATCAGTGGAGTATCGGCTTGTACACGCAGGGAGCGCCACGTGTCACTCTGGAAGGCGAGGTAGACCGCCACGGACGCAACCTGCTGGGCATCCTGCAGATACGCGACGGCGGAAGGACGGTTCGCTTTGTGCCCGAACAGAACACCGGCGATTATCGGCTGGCGTTCTACACCCGTCACGTCAACACGGAGGGCAAAGTGGTGGACTTCGGTGCGGTGCGAACGAACGGCAGTGTGTTCCTGCGCCGCTGGGCACAGGGCTGGGAGCTGATTGCTTACCCGCGCGAGGGCGACTTCGTCATCGAGCTGAACACATCCCGCTTCCCGATGCCTCAGCAGGTGCAGTGCGTGGATGGGGATACACCATCCGTACAGCCGACATCCAGCGGCGGCTGGTGGCGCCTTCGCCTCGCCGGGGCAAGAGCCTACAGGTGGTAGAGCAGGAGGGGAAGTCGCACCATGAACGCGGAGCAGGACAACCTGCTGTGGCAAATCGGTCAACCGGATAGCGACTACCGGGAGCTCGCGCTGGCAGGACGCTACACCGAATTTCTCCAGCGCTTCCCCTACGGCGTACGGTTCCACGTCGGGCAGAGCGATGCGCGCCGCGACTGGAGCTACATTCATCCCGGTCCCGCCGACACCTGGGCAGGGTCGCGAACCCACCCGTTCCTCATTCTCTTCCAGATGGACGAAGTGCCAGCGGGGGTGTGCCGGTTCACGGCAAACCTAGTGAACACCCACTACGGCGCTGCCCCTGTGCTGGAGGTAAGGGTGAATGGACGCTATTCCTGTCGGTTCCGCCTGCCCACGGGTGGCGACGACGCCTCACTCGCCGACCCCCGCGCCGGGCGCGCTCACACGCTGTCGTTTCTCTTCTCGTCAAAGCACCTGCAGAGAGGTGAAAACTCCCTCATTTTGACGGTAGTGGAAGGCAGCTGGCTGCTGTACGACGCGGTGATGTTGGAAGCGGGGCTACAGCTACCCGAAACGCCCAGCGTGCAGAACCTCGCCGGTCAGAGCCCTCCGCTATTCCGCCGAATCGGCGGCAGGTTGCGCCAGGCGGTGCGCGTGCGGCTGAACAACGTGGGGCTGGAAGGCGAGGTGGAAGCAGGCATTGCGAATGTTGCGGACAGCGTGCAGAAAGTGTCCCTCATACCGGGCGACAACACCTTCCATCTCTTCATGCCGCCGCTAAAGCAGACGCAGACACTGCGCGTTTTCGTGCGCACCGGCGACCGCCAGTGGCAAACTGAGTTCGAGGGACAACCCGAACGACGCTGGAAGATATTCGTGGCGCCGTCTACCCACACCGACATCGGCTATACCGACTGGCAGGAGCGCGTGTTTCAGCGCCACAACGAGAATACCCAGATTGCCTGCCAGGTGTGCGAGACACACCCGAACTTCCGGTGGAACCTGGAGGTGGCTTATCAGGCAGCCCTCTTCCGACAGGAGCATCCCACGCGGTTCTGGCGCACGCTGGTTCCACGCATCCGCGAGGGACGCATCGGCTTGCAGGGGCTTTATCTGAACATGCTGACAGGGCTGTGCTCGGGTGAGGAGATGGTACGGGTGGTAACGCGGGCGCAGGTGCTGGCGCGTTCCTGCAACCTCGGCAAAGTGCTCGCTGCCAACCTCACCGATGTGCCAACCGCAGTCGGTACCTTGCCGATGTTCCTGAGACAGGCGGGCGTAAGCTACTTCGCGGAGGCGGTGAATCAGTACCATGCGCCTCTGTTCGCCCATGCAGACCCTCGGTTGGTTCAGGCACCGTTCTGGTGGGAGGGGCTGGATGGTTCGCGGGTGCTGGCTATCCTCACCGATAGCTACGGCTACGTGCGCCGGCTGAACCTGACCGGTTCGCTGGAGGAGGCGGAAGCGCAGGTCATCTCCTATCTGCGCGGTTTCGCCAGCCGCGACTACCCGGGCGATGCCGTCTACGCCTATGGTGGCTTCTTCGACAACGAGCCGCTGGACCCTCGCTACGCCGACACCATCGCACGCTGGAACGAGCAGTGGGCATACCCGCAGATTGTGCTTTCGACAGTAGAGGAGTTCTTCCGGTATGTGGAGGAGAACTACGGTGGGTCGCTGCCGGTCTTTCGGGGCGATTTTGGCGTGTACTGGGAGGATGGCGCGGGTTCAACTGCCCACGAGACCGCCCTGGTGCGCTGGGCGAAGCGGCGTATCGAGACCGCCGAAGGTTGGCTCGCTCTGGTCAAAGCACATCAGCGGGGTCGGCTTTTCCCCAGCGGAGAGGTTCACAGAGCCTGGGAAGAGGTGCTCTTCTTCGACGAACACACATGGGGCGCATGGTGCAGTGTGTCCGACCCCGAGAGCGAGCAGACCCGACACCAGTGGGCGTTCAAGCAGGCATACGCCCTTCGCGCCGCCCAGCGAGCGGAGGAACTGGAGCGCCGTGCAGAGAAAGCACGATCTCTGCTACCCCGCACGAAGAGGGATCTCGCTTCAGGCGGTGCTCAGGCAGTGGTAGCATGGAATGAGTTCAGCTGGAAGCGCGACGTGCCCTGTGCGGCTACGCCTCCCGATGCCACCGAGCGGTGGCGTATTAAGGACGCAACCACGGGGCGTGTGCTGCCCGTTCAGCGTCAGGGGTCACGTCTGTACTTCCTCGCGGAGCAGGTCCCGCCGATGGGCTACGCCAGCTTCGTGCTGGAGCCGCTAGAACCTCCGCGCACGGCACCGCTCCTGAAACAGACTGGCGACCCATGGACCTGGGAGGGAGCAGGCTACCGTCTGCAGATAGACCATGGCACAGGCTCTATCGTCAGTCTGAAGGACGTGAAGCGCAACCGGGAATGGGTAGACCGCAGTGCCGGATACGGGCTGAACCAGTTCCTGTATGTGCTGGGCGGCGAGGGCACGCGCCTGATGTACCCGCATCTCGCCGAACCCAGATACGAGGTATATTCCCACACTCGTGCCTCGGTGGAACTGCTTGAAAACGGCGCGGTTCGGGCGGTGCTGGTTGTGCGTCGTGCTGGGGCGAAGGTTGCTCCGCTGGACACCTTCATCGTTCTCTGGCGCACCGGCAGGCTGGAGTTCCTCAACGTGCTTCACAAACAGGAGACCCTTGCCAGAGAGGCAGGCTACTTTGCCTTTCCGTTCCGATTCGCCGACCAGAAGGCAATCCGCGGGTTTGTGGAGCTGCCGTACGGTGTTCTGCAGGTCGAGAATGAGCAAATACCGGGCGGCTGTCGCGAGTGGTACACCACTCACAGCTTTGCTGCGCTGTCGGATGGTCACTCCACCGTGTTGCTCGCCACACCGCACAATCCTCTGCTCACCTTCGGCGATTTCTTCAAGGGTCTCTGGAGAGGCAAACTGGGTAACCTGAACGGCTCGGTCTTCGCGTACGTGTTCAACAACTACTGGGATACAAACTACAAGGCGTCACAGGGTGGCGACATGGTGTTCGGGTTCGCCCTGCAGCTCAGCGAAGCGGCCTTCAACCCCGCCGCTGCCACGCGGTTCGGCTGGGAGACGCTGGCAGGGATGTGCGACCCACGCCGTCCCAACCTCTCGCCGTTAGAGGAGCTGCATCCCGCTCGTCATTTGCTGGACCCGCCGTCGCAGTCGCTTCTGCAGGTGCATTGCCCGGGCGATGCGGTGGTGGTGGGTGGGCTGACGTGGGAAGACGACCGCCTGTATATCCGGCTGTATAACACTGCCACCAGACGGATGCATGCGCGAGTTCAGTTCGGGCGCTGGACGCCTCACGAGGCGTGGCGAACTGACCTGGTAGGCAGACCGCAGGCGAAGCTCGCAACGCACGCCAGCGGAGTGAGCGTCGAGGTTCCCGCGCGCAGTATCATCACCCTTGCCCTGCGGTGAACGACGTGCGTGCGATTATCGTGGCAACGGCAATCCTGACACCAATCTGGCTGTGCACTCTTCACGGAGAGTGCGCTGAGGAGGCTGGCATGGAAAACTTCGACATCGCGCCCTTTGCCCTGCCCAACTGCCCGGCAGGCGAGTACCGCTTCGAGGAGCCACGCGACATCTCGAAGCTGCGCATCCGCTTTCGGGGCGAGCCGCCCACCGAGCTGAAGGTGTCGTACCTGCGCCGTACCTGGCCCGACGTGCGGTTCGAGTTCGCGAACGACATGGATGACCCGTGCGGATTCGGCTGGACGCGCATCGACGACCACTTCAACACCGAATGGCACCCCGCCGCCATCACAGTGGAAAGGGTGGGCGCCCGCACGGTGCAGGTGACGTTTCAGGGACTCGCCGCCGAGATGCCCGAACGCACCGATTACAATGTCGCCTTTCGGCGCACGCTGGGCGTCCGTATCGAGACGCCAGACCCTGACCAGATCGCGGGCGTGAACATCTACACCACCGCCGAGACGCTTCAGACACAGTTGCGGGTGGACCTCAATGCTGGCGCCCGAACACCGGGCGAGCGTATCCGCCTGAGCGGCTACAACGCGGTCATCACCCGTATCGAACCGATGGCGCCCAGCGTGCGCGTTGAGCGAGACGTCGTCTATGCCGGCGACGGTGAACAGCGTTCGTTCATGCTTCATGTTCGGTACACGCAACCCAGTGTCCCCTATACCGGAGGCGAAGGGCACGTCACCTTCCATCTGGACAACGATGCTTTCACCATCTCCGTGCAGAGCGTGCGAGAGGCAGGACCCATCTGGTACGCCGAGCAGGGCGTATACATCAGGACGGCTTCAGACCCGCTGGAGTTCAGCAGTTACCTCGAACAGGTCACCCGTTCGAAGACGCTCAATCGGCGCGTCCTCGAGCGTCCGGAGCAGACCTACGCCGGCGCCTACTTCGGTCAGCCGCGTCCGCACGTGGTCAGCTACAATCTGGGTTGCATGAACAACCGCCAGCGGTTCTGGCTGGAGGCAAACGGCGACATCGTGCTCATCCGCGCCAACATGACCCGCATTCCCGGCAGGGACACCGCGCGCTACCTGTGCGACGGCGACGCACGCTTCTTTTTCGGGTTGGAGAGGCGCTTCATCACCGCCCGCTTCACCGACCATTCCCCGGTGTTGGCATACAACATCCATGCCCGCGACGGCGATATCGCCATCGAGCAGAAGTCGTTCGCAGTTCCGCTGGAGAAGGCGATCGACGACCCCACACTCGCCAGCGACGACACCGTGGTGGCGATGGTGCGGTTTCGTTTCCAGAACTTGAGCGACCGGAGTGCGGTGGCGCAGCTGCCGGTGGCGTACTCGCATCGCTCGCGCCGGTCCTACAACGCCTACGCGACGTACGGACAGGACGACTACCTGATACCCCTCAGCGAGCGTGACCCCCTGCGGGTGGACGGCAACCTCTTGCGCTCGCGCTGGGGCGATGGCGAGCCGATACGCGCCCGCTGGGAAAGCACCATGCACCCTGAACAGCAGGCAACCGGTGTCCTCTTCCGTCAAACGCTTCAGCCCGGCGAGATGTGTGAACTCATCCTGAAGATACCCTACATCGCCATCGACCAGCCGAACGAACTGCAGGCGCTGGAGGCTCTGTCGTTCGACGAGTGTCATCGCGCGGTAACCGCCTTCTGGCGCGAGCAGGCACGTCAGGGGTCGCAGCTCGCCTGCCCGGAACCGCATCTCACCGCCCTGCACGCCGCGCACCTGAATCATGTGCATGTTACCGACTGCACCATGCCCGATGGCAGCGGGCTGATCAACACCTCGGTCGGCACCTCCTCGTACGGCAACTTCGCCAACGAATCGTGCATGGTAGTGCACGATCTTGACCAGCGCGGACTGCACGACGAAGCGCGACGGCGCATCGAGATATGGATCAAATATCAGGGCACCGCCCCTCAACCGGGCAACTTCACCGACTACGACGGCATGTACTTCGGTGCGGGCGGCTTCGAGAGCGGCGCCTACAACCAGCACCATGGCTGGGTGCTGTGGGTTATCGGGATGCACTACTTCCTGACGGGGGATGGTGAGTGGCTGAACCGTGTGGCGCCCTCGCTCATTCAGGGGTGCGACTGGGTCTTCCGCCAGCGCCGCAACACCATGCGCCCTTTGCCCCATTCACGAGGCTGGGAACACGGCTTCCTACCTGCGGGCAGTCTGGAGGACGTCACCGATTTCCACTACTGGCTCTCCACCAACGTGCTGACATGGCGCGGGGTGGACACGGCAGCGAAGGCGCTGACCGCCATCGGGCACCCGGAGGCAGAACGCATTCAGGCAGAAGCAGACGCCTACCGTGCCGACCTCATCCGCGGCTTCGAGACCATGCGCCAGCACACGCCGCTGGTACGCCTGCGCGACGGCAAATGGGTGCCGCACTACCCCAGTCGGCTCTACTGGCGAGGGCGCGATGTGGGCTGGATTCGGGAGGTGCTGGAGGGGTCGGTGTACCTGCTCATCAGTGGTCTGTATCCGCCCGATAGCCCGCAAGCGAGCTGGATTCTGGACGACTATCAGGATAACCGTTACCCGAAGCCGCCCTATGGCTACCTCATCCCGGACTTCGAGGCGAACTGGTACGACCGCGCCGGGTTTTCCATCCAGCCGAACCTGCTGTCTGGGTTGATGCCGCACCTCGACCGCGACGAGCCGGAAATCACTATCTGGATGTTTTTCAACGCCTGGTGCGCCTGCTATCGCGAGGAGATCAACGCCATGGTGGAACACCCGAGCCCCGTGCTGGGCTACTCGAACTGGGCGCACTTCAAGACCAGCGACGAAGCGAACGCCGTTTTATGGCTGCGTGCAATGTTCGTCTATACCGGCGAGAGCCTGTTGCACCTGGGGCGGGCGATACCGCGCGAGTGGTTCCAGCCCGGCAAGCCGCTCTACGCCACCGATGTTTGCACGCGCTGGGGCAGGGTGAGCGTGCAATACGACACGGCACCCGACGCCAGCAGCATCACGGCGAAGGTGAACCTGCAGCTTCGTGAAGCGCCTTCGCGCCTTCTCGTGCGGTTCCGGCACCCGCAAGGCAACCCCCTGCGCGAGGTGCTCGTGAACGGTGAGCCATGGCAACGCTTTGACGCCAAACGCAACGATGTGGACATCACGGGGTCATCGGGAGAGGTGGTCGTGCAGGCAATCTTCTGAAGGGGCTAAGCTGCCCCCTTGCCATCGCAGGACGGCGGAGGGGGCACGTGCACACATCTGCGCTAAAGCAGCTCTTCGGGGCGAAACCACAGCGCGATTTCGCTTTCGGCGGTCTCAGGTGAGTCCGAGCCGTGAACGATATTCATCTGCTTGTCGCAGGTGAAGTCGCCGCGGATGGTGCCCGGCTGTGCCTGCAGAGGGTCCAGCGCACCCATCATGGTACGCACCAGCGGGACGGCGCCCGGTCCTTCGATCACCATTGCCACCACGGGACCGGAGGTGATGAACTCCACCAGCTCGCCGTAGAACGGTTTCTCGCGGTGCACGGCATAATGCTTCTCCGCCAGCTCGCGTGAGGGCACCAGCATCTTCAGCCCCACCAGCTTCAGCCCACGCTGTTCAAACCGACGGATACACTCACCCACCAGCCCCCGACGGACGCCGTCGGGTTTGATCATCACAAATGTTCGCTCCATACGACCTCCCAATCAGCGATGACTCCCAACGCACAGTATACCCAACGCAGACGCCGGCAGGATTGTGGCATCCCCAGCCTGCGTGTTCGGCACACGACATAACAGGAAGGAGACCGCTGACCATCAAAGAGTCCCGGTAAGGAGTGAGACGACATGAAGTACTTCTTCGCTGGAGTGTTTGCGGTACTGGTGGCTCTGTCGGTAGTGGCATGGCGCATCCAGCCGAAGAACACCGCGGAAGGCAAGATTCCGCTGGTGTGGGTCAGCGACGACAACCCGGCGCGACGCGAGCAGATTGCCCTGTTCAATCGCCTTCACCCGGAATACGACCTTCGCCTTGACCCCAGCAACACCGGCATGGAGAAGGTGATTGTGCAATCGCTGGCGGGCGTGGGACCGGATATCTTCGACTGTTACGACGGCTTCCAACTCTCTGCCTATGTGCGCTCGGGCATCGCGTGGGACGTGACCGACGAATTGAAAAAGGCAGGCATTGACGTCGAAAACGAAGTGTGGCAGGCGGTGCATCCCAACATTATCCACGAAGGACGGGTATACGGCTTCCCTACCAACGCCGCCGTCAACGCCATCTGGTTCCACAAGGATATCTTTGACAAATACGGTGTGCCCTACCCGAAAGGACCGTGGACGTGGGAGCAGTTTCTGGAGGTAGCGAAGAAGCTCACCATCCGCGACCGCAACGGCAGACCGGTACAGTTCGGCTTTCTGATGGACTGGTGGAACTGGTACCACTTCGTGCTGCAGTGGGGAGGCAGGCTGTACACGCCCGACGGAACGCGCTGTATCATCGATAGCCCGGAGGCAATCGCCGCTGTGCAGTTCATGCAGGACTTGATTTATAAACACCGCGTGATGCCCAGCCCCGTCGAGGAAGCGGCAATGGCAACGCAGGGGGGATGGGGTTCGGGCACCATCACGTGGTTTGGCGCAAAGAAGGGCGCGATGGCGCTGGGCGGACGCTGGTGGCTGTGCACCCTGCGCAGTTACAAGGGGTTGAAGCTGGGCGCGGTAGAGTCGCCGCACGGACCGTATCGCGTTTTTCGGGGCTATGGTCGCGCCTCCCTGATTAATCGCAACAGCCCGCGCCGCCAGCACGCGCTGAAGTTTCTGCTGTACATGGCGGGTAAGGAGTACAACGAGCTGATCAACCATCAGGCGGATGCGCTCGCTCCGGTGAAGAAGTACTCCTATACCGACAAATACCTGCACGACCCGGCATATCCTGAAGAGGATTTCAACTCGGTGTGGCGTGACGCAATGAACTACGCGGTGCCGGACGAGATCAGCCCCTTCGTGAACGGGCAGGCGGTTGGACGCATTCTGGGTAAACAGCTCGATCTGGTGAAGTCCAATCAGAAGTCGGCAGCAGACGCCCTGCGTGCCTCGGCTCAGCAGATTAACGAGGAGATTCAGAAAACTATCGCCCGCGACCCAGAGTTGCGTAAGCGCTACGAGGCGCTGGTGAACGTCGGTCGTTAGGGAAGTTGGTCCGGTGTTACCCGCCTGCGATACCGCCCAGCTTCCACGGTCACGAAGGCGCCGGTGAGATTGTGAGCACCGTGAGATAGCAGAACAGGAATGCGAGTGCCTTCCAGACAGGGTTGCCCAAAATGCACCACAGGGTCAACCACAATTCGTCTCGTCACACCGCTCACCTCCACACAGATTATACTTCATCACCTATGCCCACTCGAAACGAAGAAGGCTCATTTTCCGTCGCTTATATCATATTCGTAATTACATTTTCCTCCTATTCTGCAAAGTAAGTATTGACAACTATACCCATATTTTTACTTTTTTTTGAAGCTTAACTGTGTGAAAGCATCTGAACCGCCGAGAATGGTACGCTTCTTGCCTCTACTCACTTATGGTGAAACCAAAACTGAGGCTTTCAAGGGAGGTTTGCAATGACACGCTGGAGATCTATCTTTGCTGCCCTCGGACTCGTGCTGGCGTTCGTGTCACAGAGCACCGCACAGACGTGGGTTCCCTTCGCACAATTCTACGAGAACGAAAAGGTGATTTACAGCAAGGCGGACGCATCGTTTTCGGCGGGAGAAGCAGTGCGCGCGGAGATTCTGCCCAATTATAACACCCTGCTCAACGCGGACAAAGGGCTTCTGTTCGGCGAGCTAATGCTGAACCTGGGCGACAACTCGATTGAGGTAATCAAGGTCGAGTTCGCTGCTTTGACAAACGATACGGGCGAACTGCTTTCTATCTTCGCTCTGGACGACCCGTCGCTCGTCGAGGCGGTTGAAGCCAACCCGGGCATCGATCTGGGTTCTGACCCCATCGAGTTTACGATCGTCTTCCGCTCTCTGCCCGGTCTTGAGTGGGAAAACCTGCCGCTTCTTACGGGTAGGTTCATGATCAAGGGCAGTCTCTCAGATTTTGAAGATGTCAATCCAGATGAGGGCATATACCTCCGCAACCTCAACGGCACCATTTACGCAGAGGCTATTCCGGATGCCTCCACACTGGCGCTGTTCGGAACCGGTCTTCTGCCGATGGGCTGGGCGTTCCTGCGCCGCCGCAAATAAGACCCACATCTGCCTCTGGGGCGGCGAGGCGCCCCAGAGGCTTCTTCATATCCGTGCCAGCATCTCAAAAACCAGTACCTGCTCTCCCCACTCCTCTCTGCGACATAAGTGATTCACCTCATGGTCTGTCACTCACTGCTGAGCTGTTCGCTAGGCAGGACTCGCTCCGGTAGCGCACGAATCGGGAATTACACTCTCGCCAGGAGGTGGCAGCATGCAACTCGATCTGGTGCAAATCGACAACCCCCACGCCTACAACCTCATTCTGGGTCAGTCGCACTTCATCAAGACGGTGGAGGACCTGCACGAGGTGCTTGCCGGTGCATCGCCATCGCTGAAGTTCGGGCTGGCTTTCTGTGAATCGTCCGGACCGGCGCTGGTGCGCTACAGTGGAAACGATGCGGAGCTGATCGAACTTGCCAAACGTAACGCCCTCCTGCTGTCAGCGGGCCATGTGTTTATCATCTTCCTGAAGGACGGTTTCCCCATCAACGTGCTGAACGCGGTGAAAGCGGTGCCAGAGGTCTGCCGTATCTACTGCGCCACCGCCAACCCCCTGCAGGTGGTGATTGCCGAAACCGATCAGGGGCGCGGGGTGCTGGGAGTGATTGACGGTATTAAGACCAGAGGCGTGGAGACGGAGGAGGACATTCAGGCGCGCAAAGACCTGCTCAGGCGGTTCGGATACAAGCTATGAGCTATCGTCGCCGGCGAAAACCGGGCGTCGCAGATGACCGCGCCATCGCGTGGCTGTTCCTCCTGCCCAACTTTCTGGGTTTCGCGGTGTTTACGGCAGGACCGGTTCTTTTTTCGCTGGTGGTCAGCTTCTCCAACTGGAACCTGCAGCGCACCATCCCCTTTCAGTGGATTGCCTTTGAAAACTACGCGGAGCTGATGCGCGACCAGCAGTTCTGGCTGTACTTCATCAACACGCTCTACCTCATGCTGGGAATGCCTGTCGCCATCGCGGGGTCGCTGGCGCTGGCGATACTTCTCAGCCAGAGGTTGCGTGGGATTGTGGTGTATCGCACGCTCTTTTACCTGCCCAGCATCACCAGCGGCGTGGCGCTGATGATTTTGTGGAAGGCGCTGTACAACCCCGACTTCGGTCCGATTAACGCGGCGATTAACGCGGTCAGCGAGGCGCTGGGACTGAACATGCGCGCGCCCGAGTGGCTGTTGTCCACCGCGAACCTGCTAGGGCTGGAGGTGGAGCGGGTGCGGGTCAGCGCTCAGCAGTTTGGGCTGGGCGCGCGCGATGCATTGATTATCATGGGCATCTGGATTGCCATCGGCGGCAACAACATGTTGCTGTACCTCGCCGCGCTGACCAATGTGCCTCAGGAGCTGACCGAGGCGGCGCAACTGGACGGCGCAGGCAAGTGGTCTGTGTTCCGCAACGTCACCTGGCCCCAGCTGGCGCCCACCACCTTTTTTATTGTGGTGATGAGCTTCATCGGCGGACTGCAGGGCGGTTTCGAACAGGCGCGGGTGATGACCGGCGGCGGTCCCGCCGGAACCACCACCACCCTCACCTATTACATTTACACCAAGGCGTTCGAAGAGTTTCAGATCGGCTACGCTTCCGCCGTCTCGTGGATACTTTTCGCCATCATCTTCGTGGTCACGCTGATCAACTGGAAGTTCGGCGCGAAAGAGGTGAGCTACTGATGCAGGGCGCCGGGCGATTTGATACCTCGCTGTGGCAGAAGCGACTGCGCGAAGAGTGGCAGGAGCGCGAAGCGACTCGTCAGGCTCTGCTCGCTGAAGTCACTTCCCGCCTGAGCGATTACTTTGCCGACAAGAGAGTGGAGGAGGTGTATCTGGTCGGCTCGATTCTTCGGGAAGGCGCGTTCTATCCGTTTTCGGATATCGATATTGCAGTGAAGGGTTACAGGAAGATTACTGGCGCACCATGGTAGAGCTGGAGGATTTGTTGAACCGACAGATCGACCTGATAGAGTATGAGCAGGCACCGTTCCGCGAGCAGATTCGGCAAAGGGGGCTGAGGCTGAAGTGAGACGCGACGTGGGGGCGAAGCGCAGTGACGGGTGACGCCATGGTGGAAGAGGCACGGCAGACCGTACTGGTGAAAAAGCTGGTGGAGCCAGCGGGCGAACGCAGACGCCGCAATGTGGTCAAAGCACTGATCAGCCATCTGGTGCTGACGGTGATGGCACTGAGTGCGCTGGCGCCGTTCGTGTGGATGGTGCTGGCGAGCTTCAAACCGTTGGAAGAGGTCGAGCAGATTAACCCTCTGCCTACCGTATGGCACCCGGAGAACTACGTCAGGGTGTTCGAACAGATACCCTTCGCGCGATACTACTTCAACAGCGTCTTCATCGCCGCATGGGTCACCTTCCTTCAGTGCCTTACCAGCGCGATGGCAGCATACGCTTTCGCACGCCTGCAATGGAAAGGGCGCGATCATGTGTTCCGCTTGTATCTCGCCACGCTGATGATCCCGGGCGTGGTCACCATGATTCCGAACTACACGCTGATGGTGTGGCTGCACCTGCTGGATTCCTACATTGGGCTCATCGTGCCTGCTGCATTTAGCGCATTCGGCACCTTCCTGCTGAGGCAGTTCATGCTCACCATTCCCCCATCGCTGGACGAGGCGGCGAAGATCGACGGCGCCACCCACTGGCAGATATTCTGGGACATCATCTTGCCCCTGTCGCGTGCTGGTCTCATCACGCTGGCGATATTCACCTTCATGGGCAACTACGGCTCGTTCTTCTGGCCCCTCATCCTGATCAAAAGCGAGCACCTGCGCACCCTGCCCATCGGAATGCTCTACTTCGACACCAACTACGGCAGACAGACCAACCTCATCATGGCGGCCAGCGTGATGAACATCATCCCGCTGGTGGTTCTGTTTTTGGTGTCTCAGCGCTTCCTGGTGCGCGGTATCCAGCTTGGTGCCATTAAGGGATGATCATCATGCCTGAACCTACAGCAAACCCATGGCAGACGCTCTCTTCCACTCCGGTTTACGACAACCCGTGGATTGCGGTCACCGAGCATCGGGTCATCAAACCCTCTGGCGGAGAGGGCATCTACGGCGTCGTGCACTTCAAGAACCGCGCTATCGGCATCCTGCCGCTGGATGATGAGGGTCACACCTGGCTGGTGGGACAGTACCGCTACACCCTTAAACTCTACTCCTGGGAGATACCCGAGGGCGGTGGCAGGCTGGATGAGGAACCGCTGGAGGCAGCGCAACGTGAACTGCGTGAAGAGACCGGCATGGAGGCAGAGCACTGGCAGGAGATACTGCGGATGCACCTCTCTAACTCAGTCACCGACGAACTGGCTATCGTGTATCTGGCTCGTGGTCTGAGGCAAGGCATCGCGGAGCCCGAAGACACTGAGCAGCTGCATGTGCGGCGGGTGCCCCTCGAGGAGGCTTACCAGATGGTCTGCCGCGGCGAGATCACCGATGCCATCAGCGTTGCCGCTATCCTGCGGGTGAAGCTGATGATACAGGAGGGAGCCATCCGTCTTTAGACCTTGACCCTCCTCCACCCTCCGCGCTGGAAGAGCAGAGCAGTCAGCAGTCCTGAAGCGATGACTGACACAGCCATCGCCCACCATGCGCCCAGCGTATTGTAGCCCAGCGTGATTGCCAGCAGGTAGGCAAGCGGCAGGCGGAACAGCCACATGCTCACGAAGGTAATCCACGTGGGCGTGCGCGTGTCCCCTGCGCCCTGAAACGCACCTGATAGCACCATCGCCAGCGCGAGAAACGGCTCGCTGTAGGCGTTGATGCGCAGGTAGTCGGCAGCTACCTTGACCACCAGCGGGTCACGAGTGAACCAGTGAGCGAACGGATAGGCGAAGATATAGAACACAATCCCCATGACCGTCATGATGATACACGCCTGCGCGGTGGACATCCAGGCGTAGCGGGAAGCCACATCGGCGCGTTTTGCCCCCAGGCTCTGCCCGACCAGCGCCGTTGCCGCCATGCTGTATCCCAGCCCGGGCATGAAGGCGATGGACTCGGCAGTCATGCCGATTGGCAGGGCAGCCAGCGCCGCGGTGCCTTCAGCGGTAGCGCTGAGGATACGTGTGTAGCCCAGCATACTGGTGATGCGCAGAAGCGCCTGCAGGGAGGCGGGGGCGCCGATGTTGACAATGCGTCGCGCCCAAGCCATCTCGAGGCGCTGGAACTGCACCGCCTCGCCCATCACCGGATGCCGTCGCAGGGCGTTCCAGAACATCACAAAGCCGAACCACTGCGAGATGGTCAGGGCAGTGGCGGCGCCAGCCAGTCCCATCCGGGGGAAGGGACCGATGCCAAAGATGAGTGCAAAGTCCAGCAGGATATGCACCACGTTCACCACCACCATCACTTTCAGCGGGGTGCGCATATCGCCCATTCCGCGAAACACGGCGCCCAGCGCCTGCCCCACAAACAGCGGCACCACCCCGAGCAGAGTGATATTGAAGAAGGTGATGGTGGCACGTTCTGCCGAGGGCTCCATGCCCATCAGCCCGAAAGCGGGCTTCGCCAGCAGGTAGCCCAGCACCATACACACGGCACCCATCAGCGCACTGAGCGTCAGCGATTGCCGGAGTGTCTTGCGGGCATCGCCCAGCACCTGCCCCCCGACGAAGCGCGCGACCATGGCTGTTGCGCCCGTGCCCACAATGAAAGAGATAGCCATCAGCAGGAAGATGCCCTGTCCTGCCACCCCGACCGCCGCCAGCGCATCGCGCCCCAGCCTGCCGACAAACATGCGGTCGAGAAAGGAGTTCGTTGTGTGCAGGAGGTTGGTGGCGACTGCCGGGATACTGATACTCCACACGTCGTGCGCGATGGCTTTCCAGGAAACCACCGCCTGAGTGCGAAGCGCTGGCGGCAACAGCGCCTGTGCCGTTGCCGAATCATGAGGGTCACTGGTGTCTTTGTCTGTAATCTCCTGCTGATAGTCCTCAGAAGTTTCCGCCATTGGCTACTGCTCTTTCACGCAATTCCCTGCCTTCATCTTATCACAATCAGACGTCGATTATCCACCGGATGCCGGTTAGCGCTGGATGGCTCCCCACGGCGGGACCGGCGCTCTACCCCGCGATTCCGCCCATTGCCAGAGGCTGTCGTCCACGTCTAGCGCCATCCAGTCGCCCAACGGACTGGTGGTCACTTCAAGTTGCCGTCGCTGATGACCCACACCGTGTTTCCATCCGGCAGGCGCAGGCGCATCTCCACCAGCAGCCCGCCGGGACCGTTGCCGTTGTCCGCCTGTACGGCTACGACGTTCCTGCCCGACTTCAGGTAGCGCGCCACATCGTATCGCTCCGCCCGACGGAAGTCCGTGTCCTCGCCTGCGAAAGCACCATTCACCCAAACACGGTAGCGGTTGTCGGCGGTCATCCAGAGCGTGGCTTCGGACGGTTCCGCTGGCAGTTCGACCACGCGCCGCGCAGCCATGGTCAGTCCGGGAGTCTCCCACTCACCCGGGAACCATATCCACTCCGCTTGCCAGTCCGCACCCACCAGCACGGTGAGATCGGGGAACTTCAGCGAGCCGGGCGGTTGGCGGAAGACCCATGTTTCGCCCTCACGCAGGCGCCGTTGCAGGCGAAAGCGGTGCGCGGGTTGAGTGCAGTACATCGTGACCAGATAACCGTCCTCCTTGCGCTGAACGCGCAGGTCGAGAAGCAGTCCGCGGTAGAACAGGTTGCGCACTCCTGCGAAGGCGAGGTCTCTGGGCAAGCCAGGGGTGATGTGCAGTCCGTCCGCACGCGCTTCCACGCCAAGAAAACCGTACAGGAAGAAGGTGGGCACCAATCCGCTTTCGGGGAAGGGAATGTCCGTGCCCACTGCCCAGCCGTTGATATACGGCTTGCCGCCAAAATACAGCGGATTGCCGCCGCACAGGCGATCCGGCTGGTCGTAGCGACGCAGGATGCCCCGCAGCCGCCGATAAGCGTTGTCCGCGCCCAGCCATTGGTGGCGCGCCATTAGGTCAAAGAAGGAGGTGTACAGGATGGCGCCACCGTTCTCGCAGTGCGTGTCGAAGGGTTGCGCGGGTATCTCCGCCTTACCTTCCAGATACCACCAGCCTGAGCAGTCCAGCGTATTCACGCGCGGCGCGAACTCGAAGAAATAGGTATCGAGTTTTCCTGTGGCGGTCGGCTCGTTCTCCATCCAGTGGTAGATACGTCGTGCCTTTTCAGGGTCGCCCAGTCCGTATGCCAGCGCCTCGGTGTTCACGTAGGTGAAGCCGTAGTCATGGCGGTTGCCGTGCACGTCTACGCAGCCGATATATCGCCCGGCGGAGGCGTTCCAGAAGGTCTCGGCGTAACGGCGCTTCACCGTCTCTGCCAGCTGCCGGTAATACATCGGTGGGCGGGGGGCAGGCGAGTGAACAGGGGTAGTCGCCTGCATGACGGATTCTATCTCCGCCATGGCGTGCAGGCTGGCGAAGAAGTAAATGTTCTCGTAGGCGGACAGATGCCCAAACGGAATGTTGTCCCAGTAGTTGGAATGAACACCCTTCGTGGTGCCGTCGTGATCGGGACTGGTGATGACGAACAGTCCTTCCGCCCCCCTGCATTCGGTCAGCTGCCACTGCATGGCGCGGCGGAGGCGGGCGATGTTGCGTTCCAGAAACTCGCGGTCACCTGTCCAGCAGTAGTATCGCCAGCAGCCGAGAATGAAGTTAGCGTTGGTGGTGAAGTGGCGTGCGTCGTACTTCTCGTTGTCGGGGAAGGGCCATTCCTTGCGGTCGCCCCACGTATACACGTAGCCATCCTCATCCATCTTATAGTGCAGGAGGTGCGCTCGCTCGCGGGCGTGCAAGCCGGGTAGAGCCACCCAGTATCGCGTTCGCGCCAGCCACTCCATCCAGTCCGCCAGCCCGGGCGACAGGGGCCAGCTGAAGGCGCGCTCGTAGTAGAAGCGATTCAGCAGGTCGTCCATCCGGGCATCCGAGCTGAAAAAGCGCGGATAGAAAGCGGGTAGCCTCTGCGGGTTGTGAGGAAGCACCTCCAGAGTGATGGTCGGACTGGTGCGCAGGCTCAGTCTCATACGGTCGGCGGTCATCTGCCAGCGCAGTTCCCCGTTGACGTTACGCCAGCGATAATCGGCTACGCCGTTGCCGGTCATCTCCAGCCAGTCGGAGGCATCCATGCCCCACTCCAGCGCGTCCCGCCGCTTGAGCTGCTCGACGGGCAGATACCTGCCGGTGTCGGAGAAGAATCGGCGGAAAATCACACGCTCCCTGTCGGTGACGTCGGTGCCTTCTGCCTTCCATGGTGTGACGAGCACCCATTCACTCACCTCACCGCCCTGCACACGGATCTGCAGACGGTTGCGCATCAACATGTAAACTACATCCACGCGATGTGTGTCGTACAGGGTGAGCCGCATACACCGCTCGCCCTCGCTGACCGGTTGCCCGTCGCGCAGGGAAACCGAACCCGGCAGACGTCTCTCCTGGGCGCTCCACCAGCCGATAGTGCCCACAGGGTCGCTCATCCGCACCCGGTATCGTCCTGGCGGCTGAGGCGCCACTACCAGCTTTACCCAGCCGTTATCCTGCACGCGCTGAAACCGTTGCCGAGAGATTTCGCGCCACGTATCGCCTTCCTGCCGCCAAAGGCTCACGGTCATGCCGCTGTCGGTGGTATACCACGTGGGGCAGTTCATTTCCACCACCGTCAGCCCGGGCTGGTCAAGGGTGAACTGCTGTTCCAGCGTGTGACCGACTTCCAGACGCACCGCCTCTTTGCGTTCTGCGGAGGAGAACAGAGCACGTGGAGTGAGCAGAGTCGCACCCTGCCAGAAGAGGCGGTTACCTTCAACCCGTCCCTGCCCCGTAGAGGGTATGCTTAACACGGAATCGTCGCCTGCTGCCAGCCCCACCCAGCGCGACGGAAGGTAATTGCCTTTGCCCGCAGGATCTACCTCCAGGGTACGCAACCAGCCTCCCTCTACCCGCACGCTGAGGAAGGGGTTTTGAAGAACCGTAGCGCGTGCGCTTCCTGCACAAGCGAGGCAGGATATCCACAGTGCCAGAAGCATCCCGCGCATGACATACCTCCCTACGGAACGCGCCGACGTTGTCGCCACCAGACCATCGCCAGATAACCGCACAGTGCCCCGATAACGGCGCCAGCCAGCACATCGGATGGATAGTGCACACCCCGATATACGCGCGAGAGCATCACCAGCAAGGTCACCATCCACGCCCCGAGCACCACGCCCGGATACCGCTTCCAGAAGACCACCGTCAGCACCATGGCGATGGCAGCAGTGGTGCAGGAATGACCAGAGGGAAAGGACTTGCTGAAGATGCGCTCATCCGCCGCCACCAGAGCACCAGCCAGGTTGGACGGGCGCGGGCGATCCCAGGTGCGTTTGATAACCTGCGCCACGATGCCCGAAAACAGCCACGCCACCAGTAAAGGCACGAACGCTGACCGGTAGGCAACCGCCCACGCCCTGTCGCCGTGGCGTCGGGCAACCCGCAGCACCAGCAGGGCAATCAGCACCTGCACCCAGCCCACACCCAACCACGTTATTCCCCAGAACAGGTCGTTCAGCCACGGTTGGTGCCAGCCCCTGTTTACCCAGAAGAAGAGCGCGCGGTCTACCTCCGCCATTCAGCCCAGACCCAGTTGATGCCAGATTTCGTCGATACGCTGTTTCACCTCCGGCGCCATCTGGATCACTTCGGGCCACTCACGGGCAAAACCTTCGGAGGTCCACTTGCGGGTGGCGTCGAAGCCGATTTTGGAGCCGAAGCCCAGCATCCGCGAGGCGTGATCCAGCACATCGATGGGTCCGCGCGTCACCAGCATATCGCGCTCCGGGTCGATATTGTTGGTGAAGCGCCAGATCACCTCGTACATGTCGTGCACATTCACATCATCGTCCACCACGATGATGATTTTGGTGAACATCAGCTGCCCCAGTCCCCAGATGGCGTTCATTACCTTGAAGGCGTGCCCCGGGTAGCGCTTCTTGATGGAAACGATCGCGAGGTTGTGGAAGCACGCCTCCACCGGCAGGTTCATGTCCACAATCTCCGGAACCATCAGCCGGATGAGGGGCAGGAAGATTCGCTCGGTGGCTTTGCCCAGCCAGGCGTCTTCCATGGGCGGACGTCCCACGATGGTGGCGGGGTAGACCGGGTTTCGCCGGTGTGTGACGGCGGTGACGTGCACCAGCGGGTAAAGGTCCGCTAGGCTGTAGTAGCCGGTATGGTCACCGAAGGGACCTTCCATCACCCGCTCGCCCGGCTTGATGTAGCCCTCGATGACAATCTCGGCGTCGGCAGGAACCCACACATCGATGGTCTTGCACTTGACGAGCTCCACCGGCTGACGACGCAGGAACCCGGCGAACATCATCTCGTCGATACCGGGCGGCAGGGGCGCCGTCGCCGAGTAGGTCAGTGCAGGGTCACCGCCCAGCACAATGGCGATCTGTATCGGCTGTTGCTTTGCCTCTGCTGCCCGAAGATGTTCCGCTCCCACCTTGTGCAGTTGCCAGTGCATGGCAACGGTGTTGCTCCCCAGCACCTGCACCCGGTACATGCCCACGTTGCGCTTGCCGGTGTTGGGGTCGTGGCTGAAGACCAGCGGCAGGGTGATGTAGCGTCCACCGTCCTCGGGCCAGCATTTCAGATGCGGCAGCTTCTCCACATCCACGTCGTCACCGGTGAATACCACCTGCTGGCACTGGCCATCGCCGTTGCGCTTCTTCGGCGGCATGTCCGCCAGTCGCAACAGTCTGGGCAACATGCCTATCTTCTCGATAAAGCGCTCCGGGATTTCCGGCTTGAGCAGCTGCTCGATCTCCCGCGCAATCTCCTCGAAGTCGTTCACGCCCAGCGCCATGCTCATCCGCTTGCGCGAGCCGAAGGCATTGATGACGACAGGAATGTCGTACCCTTTGGGTTTCTCAATCAGCAGAGCCGGTCCACCGGATTTCATCACACGGTCGGCAACTTCGGTAATCTCCAGAACGGGGTCCAGCGGATAGGTAATCCGTCGCAGTTCCCCCTGCTGCTCCAGCACACTGAGAAAGTGTTGAAAGTCGCGATATGCCATTCGTTCGTACCTCGTCCAGCCTCCAATGTACCAGAAGCATGTGGTGTGCTACAATAGAATTACGTTTTTATCCAAGGGAGGGATCTCATGGCTCAGAGTTTCGAGCAGTTTCTGGAACAGCACCTTTCAGAGGTTCGTCCGCTGGCGCGCGAGGCGGCGCTGGCGTGGTGGGAAGCGAACACCACCGGTAGCGAGGAGGCTTTCGAGCGTGGCGCGCATCTGCAAGCAAAGCTGATGAAGATCATCGCACGCGAAGATGAGTATCGCTTCCTGCAGAGCATCCCCAGCGAGAGCCTTACCGACCCTCTCCTGAAGCGACAGCACAAACTGCTGCTGGACGAATATCGTGGGCATCAGATGTCCGAGAAGGTGATCGACGAGCTGGTTCAACGCGAAAAAGAGATAGAAAAGGAGTACAACACCTATCGTGCCCTGTTGCGCGGTGAGCGCGTGAGCGACAACACCCTGCGCGACATCCTGCAGAAAAGCGACGACAGCGACGAGAGGCGAGAAGCGTGGGAAGCCAGCAAACAGATTGGCGAGCGCGTCGCAGATGCCGTGCGCGAACTGGCGCGACTGCGTAATCGCGAGGCACAGAGGCTGGGCTTCCGCGACTATTACGCCATGCGGCTGGAACTGCAGGAGCTGGATGAAACGCGGCTGTTCGAACTGCTCGAACAGCTTCACGAGCTCAGTAACGCGCCGTTCCAGCGTTACAAGCAGCGACTGGACGAGCGACTGGCGGCGCGGTTTGGAGTGAGTGTGGAGGACCTCCGTCCGTGGCATTATACAGACCCCTTCTTCCAGAGCCCGCCACCGGGCGAGGTAGACCTGAACCCGCTGTTCGAAGGCAAGGACATCGAGGCGATTTCGCGCGAGTTCTATCAGGCAGTGGGATTGCCGGTGGAGCCCATTCTGGAACGCAGTGACCTCTACGAGCGCGAGGGCAAGTGCCAGCACGCCTTTTGCATCGACATCGACCGCGAGGGCGACGTGCGTGTGCTGTGTAACCTGCGTTCCAGCGAACGGTGGATGGGCACCATGCTGCACGAGCTGGGACACGCCGTATACGACTACTACATCAATCGTTCGCTGCCGTACCTCCTGCGCACGCCAGCACACACGCTCAGCACGGAAGCCATCGCCATGCTTTTCGGCAGGATGCACCGCAACGCACACTGGCTGAAGCGCTACGTGGGCATTTCGGAAGAGCAGGCAACGGCAGTGGCGCGCCCCGCCATCGAGGAGATGCAGGCATCGCTGATTGTCTTCACCCGGTGGGTGCTGGTGATGACGCACTTCGAGCGCGCCATGTATGCCAATCCGGATGGCGACCTGAACAGCCTGTGGTACCAGCTGGTGGAGAAGTACCAGTGGTTGCGCAAGCCCGAGGGGCGTGATTCAGCGGACTGGGCAGCGAAGATACACATCGCCCTGGCGCCGGTGTACTACCAGAACTACATTCTGGGCGAGATGGAGGCGTCGCAGCTGGTGCATGTGCTTCGCACGCAGGTGCTGGC
>CAKZNX010000057.1 GCA_937132045.1 uncultured bacterium | reverse complement strand
AGGAGCCGCCTGCCCGTTCCACCGTGCAGGTTGCCGCCCTGCCGCGCGGGGTGCAGGTGGAGATCGAGGCGATTGCCCTCATCCCATAGGCAGGGGCGACCGACTGTGGTCGCCCCTACGAGTTTCTAACGGTATCGAACAACAGCTCGCCCAGCGTGGGATGCGCCGGGAAGATGCCTGCCAGCGTCTCCACCGTGCCGCCCAGCGCCATCACTGTTGCCAGCGGCGCCAGCACCTCCGCCGCATGGGTGCCAATCGCAGAACCTCCCAGCAGTTTGCCGGTAGGCTCCTCCACCACCAGTTTCAGCAGCCCTTCGGTCTCGCCCAGCAGTTGAGCCTTCAGATTCATCGCGTAGTTGCCGGTCAGCACTTGCATCCGGATCCCTGCCTCGCGCGCCTGGGCTTCGCTCATTCCCACCTGAGCCACCTGCGGCTGGGTGTACACCGCTTCCACCACCAGATGGGGCTGGAACGGCAAGGTGGGTACGCCCAGCGCATGCCGCACTGCCACCCGCGCCTGCGCCCAGCCTCTGTTGAGCGTGAAGGGCGGTCCGGCAGCGTCACCCGCCGCGTAGATATGCGCGACCGAGGATTGCATGAACTCGCTGGTCAGAACACCCTGTGCACCTGTCCGCACGCCCGCAGCGTCCGTGTTCAGACGGGCGAGGTCTGCCCGCCTGCCGATGGCGATGAAGGCATGTGATGCCTCCAGAGTTCTGCCATCTCTCAACGCAACCCGCACGCCGTCTCCGTCGGCAATGACGCTCTCCACAGGCGACGAGAGAAGCATCTCGATACCCATCCCGGCAAAGGCGTGTTCGAGCCTTTGCGATACCTCCTCGTCCGCACGGGGCAGAAGCCGCGGCATATCGGTGACCACCGTCACACCCGCCCCAAGCGTGCGAAACAGATAGGCAAACTCACTGCCCGTGACCCCACCGCCAACCATCACAAGATGCGCCGGCAGGGTTTGCAGACTGCTCATGAAACGCGGGGCGAGGATACGCCTTCCGTCGGGCTTCATGCTGGGCGGGAAGATGGGCACAGACCCCGTGGCAATCAGCGCAAGGTCAAAGGTCAGCATCTCCTCGGTGCCATCCTCACGCTGAACCTTCACCGTATGGGGGTCGGAGAAGGAGGCGATGCCCTGTACGATGCGCACGCCAGCGGTGTGCAGACCCTGTTTCTGTACGTCGCCCCACTGCTGGGTGCGCCGTCGGATTCGCTCCATCAGGTCCCCTACCTCTGCCTTAGCGGGTGGCACCCTTACCCCCCGGTGTTCCGCATAGCACGCGTCGAGCAAAGTATCCGCAGCGGTGAGCAGCACCTTGCTGGGCACCAGACTGTCCCACGTGGTGCGCCCTCCGATTTCCCCTTCCGCAATCAGCGTGACCTCCGCGCCAAGTCTGGCAGCTTCCAGAGCTCCATACACACCGACCGCACCACCGCCAATGACCACAAAGCGTTTGGACATGCGCTTGCACCTCCGTCGTTCTCATGAATATCGACTCCCTGCGTCGAGCAGGGGATTCGCCACGGCGGGAGAGGGGTTATATCATCTCACAGTCCGAGCATTACGCCTTGGTTGGGGGGCAGGAAACGACCAGACCTATCCCCCAAGCCCCCTTCCCGACGTGGGAAGGGGTAGTTCGGAACCTCTCCCCGCTTCGCAGAGAGGCAGGGAGAGGGGTGTTCCTCGCTGGCAACAGATTTTCACACGCCCTCCCCTGCGTTTGACGGCTGGGCGCTCGCAGGTTATAATGTGCCCGTAGTGGTTGGCAGGGAGGCGACGGAGATGCCAGAGGAACCGGTAACTTACCGACAGGCGGGAGTGGATATCGACGCAGCGAACGCGGCGCTGTTCCGGATGAAGGAACTGATTCGCGCCACCCAGACGCCCGAAGTGCTGGCAGATTTGGGCGCGTTTGGGGGAATGTTCCAGCTCGATCTGTCCCAATATCGACAGCCCGTGCTGGTTGCCAGTGTGGACGGCGTGGGCACCAAGCTGAAGATTGCCTTTGCGATGGGACGCCACGACACCATCGGGCACGACCTGGTGAACCACTGTGTAAACGATATTCTGGTACAGGGGGCGCGCCCACTCTTCTTTCTGGACTACTACGCTACCGGCAAACTACAGCCCGAAGTGCTGGTAGAGGTGGTGCGCGGGTTGTCCGAAGCCTGTCAGGAGGTCGGTTGTGCCCTGCTGGGCGGCGAGACCGCCGAGATGCCCGGCATGTATGCCGAGGGCGAGTATGATCTGGCAGGCACGATTGTTGGTATTGTGGAACGCGACGGCATTATCGACGGCAGTCGCGTCGAGCCGGGCGATGCCGTCATCGGGCTGGCTTCCAGTGGACTGCACACGAACGGTTACTCGCTGGCGCGGTATGTGTTGCTGGAACTGGCAGGACTGCGCGTGGACAGCTACGTACCCGAGCTGGGCACCGCTCTGGGCGAGGAGCTGCTACGCCCACACCGCTGTTACCTGCGCCCGCTCATGGAGGCGATGCAGACCTTCGACATCCACGCGCTGGCGCACGTCACAGGCGGCGGCTTCTACGATAACATCCCGCGTGTCCTGCCCAGTGACTGTCGCGTGATTGTCGACCGTCGCTCGTGGGAGGTGCCCTTCATCTTCCGGCTGATTCAGGAGAAAGGAAGCGTGCCCGACCCGGAGATGTTCCGCACGTTTAATATGGGCATTGGCATGGTGCTGATAGCGCCCCGAGAGCAGAGCCTGCCGCTCATCGAGTTCCTGCAGATGCGAGGCGAAACAGCGATGCTCATCGGTGAGGTACAGCGCGGCGGTCACGACGTGCAGATTATGTGAGTCAGGTTCGCCCGGTCGCCCGGCAACAACACCCGCAACTCGACAGCGCTCGCCCCGAGAAGCCCTCGATGCTGGCGTGTGCCACCTGACACCCGAAGCAGCACCACCTGCCCTGCGTGAACGGTCAACACGCTCTGCTGTACCACTGCCCACGCGCCCTCGTCCACGCCGATGCCGATGTGGTCCGGATGTTGCAGGATGGCACAGAGCAGACGCAACAGTCGCTGGCGCTTCAGAAAGTGCTGGTCCACGATGCACTTCGACAGCGCCCCCAGTCCGGCAGCCAGCGCACATGCCCTTGCTCGCAACTCGCCCGTTGCGGAGCCATCGCCTGCAGGCATCAGACTGCCCATCAGCGATGCGCCTGCGCTGGTGCCGCCTGCCACACCCCCTCGCTCCAGCACTCCCCGAAAGGCTTTCACGAATCGCGCGGACTGTCCCAGGCGTCTCATCAGCCGGTTCTGATCGCCACCGGGTATCCACACGCCTTTTGCCTCGTTCAGCAGTGTCGCCAGCGCATCGGGGTCGAGCGTATCCGGCGTGTGCACCACCTGTGCCCCGTGTTCCCGCAGAAAGTCACCAGAACTCTGCGCACCCCGCGCCACCTGCTCCTGAGTGTGCGCCAGCACGACAATCGGCGCACGCTCCCCTCCGGCAAGCCGCATCAGCATCTGTGGCACCTCTGGGGGCGTCGCGCCTCCTCCTACCAGCAATACCGAACCGCCAGCAAGTCGTTCCATATTCGGTTGCACAGCTTCGTGCAGGACCCAGATGGTTCCTGTCTCAGGCACTACCGTGTAGGGCGAACCTCCCGGTGAGCCAGCATTTGCAGGCTTTCGGCTCGGCAGGGCTA
>CAKZNX010000056.1 GCA_937132045.1 uncultured bacterium | reverse complement strand
GCCTGGCTCAGCTGGCTCGACATCACCCGGATATCGTCCACGATCGCACTGACACTTTCCACCCCACGTGAAGCGGACAGAGCCGTCTGCTCAGCCCCCTTAGCCACCTCCTGAACCGCCTTCTGCAGCTGGTGCAACAGGTCTACCACGCTATCGCCGGAGGCATCTCCAGACGCCACAAACGCCTGCAGGAGGTCGGTGGTACGCTGTACATGCTGGGCAACGTCGCGAGCCATCGCACGCGTATCCTCTATCGTCTGAGCGAGGCTCTGTATCGCCAGGTCGAAGTTGCGCGCGAGGCTCTGATCGTCTGCGGAGGTCTGATTGAGGCGCCGGCTCAGGTCGCCCTTGCCCAGCCCTTCCAGCGCACTGAGCAGGTCCTTCATGTAGGCGTCGATCACACACATCTGGTCGGTGAGGTCGTGCTCCTGAGAATCAACCTGCACCGTATCCATAGCAATGCCGAAGCTTCGCACCTGATGGAACAGATAGGAGTCCGACACCGCCTGCATGTCGTAGTTGAACACCTTGGCGATTCCCATCTCGGCACGCAGTCGGAACCCGATTCGCCAGCGGAAATCCCGGCACAGGTATTTGCGCACGAGCTGCGTATAGATGGCGTAGCTGCCGATGTACCACTTCTGCGCCAGACCGATGCGCACGTGCATGTGACCAATCCGTAACCGGCGTTCGAAGTATTCCGTGCTGTAGGCGCCGCCGTTCGCCGCCTCGGCGAAGATGTCACGGAAATACTGTGCCTGTGTCTTTTCAAGCGCCTGCCGAAGCTGATCCAGCGTCATCCCTTTCGTCCGCGCGTACTCCTCGAAGAAGCCTCGCGTCGGCGGGAAGGCAAACTGCACATCGTAGAACTCCTTCGCGATGGCGTCTGCCACACGCTCCGCCCACGGCTGCAGCTGCCGCAGAATGGCAATATCCTCTTCGGTGAGGTTCACGAACTGTCGACGCAAAGCAAGGTTGGTCTCGTTGATGCGCATAAAGGCGCACAGGTCATTCATCCCTCTACCTCCGGGCATTCACATTTATCCCGTCAACATTATCGGAAGACCTGTGCAATCTTGCAGGGGGTTATGGTTCTCCGTCTTCGGGGCTGCCGCAGAAGGCAGGGACAGTTTCGTCGTCCTCCAGCAGACTCTTGCTCAACTTCACGTCGCGCGGCACCGCTATCGGATACCTGCCGTCGAAGCACGCGAGACAGAAGTGATGGCGCTTCATCCTCACCGCCCGAAGCATCCCGTCAATGCTAAGATAGCCCAGCGAGGAGGCGCCTATGATCTCGCGTATCTCCTCCACGCCGTGCGTCGCCGCGACCAGCTCCTCGCGCGTTGCCATGTCGATACCGTAGAAGCAGGGATAGCGGATGGGTGGAGAGGTAATGCGCACGTGCACCTCCTTCGCGCCCGCCTCGAACAGCATCCGCACGATCTTGCCGGTGGTTGTGCCTCGCACGATGCTGTCGTCCACCATCACCAGCTTGCGCCCGGCGATCACCTCGCGCAGGGGGTTCAGCTTGATCTTCACGCCCAGCTCGCGCATCCGCTGGTCGGGCTGGATGAAGGTGCGCTGGATGTAACGGTTCTTAATCAATCCTTCTGCGTAAGGGATACCACTTGCCTGTGCAAACCCCAGCGCCGCCGGGATGCCCGTATCGGGAATGGGAATCACCACCTGCGCCCCCGGCGCAGGGTGCTCTCGCGCGAGTTCCTGCCCCATACGCCGGCGAACCTCGTGCAGAGTGCGATTGTAGATGTGACTATCCGGACGGGCAAAGTAGATGAACTCGAACATGCACAGACTGTGCCTCTGCAGGGGAACCGCCTGCTCCTCGCGCAGACCGTCCCGGTCAATCAGCACCACCTCGCCCGGCTCGATCTCACGCACAAAGTCGGCGCCCACCACGTTCAGCGCGCATGTCTCCGACGCCACCACATGGTGACCATTGATGCGCCCCAGACACAGCGGACGCACTCCATAGGGGTCCCGAGCGGCAAGCAGATGATGTGGCGTCAGCACCGCCAGACTGTAGGCGCCGGAGATTTGCTCCATCGTGCGCCGCATCGCCTGCACCGGGTCGCGGTCTTCCGCCAGTTCGGAAGCAAACATCCGCGCGATGATCTCGCTGTCGTTGGTGCTGTGAAAGTGCGTGCCCGCTTCCTGTAGGCGCAGGCGCAAGCAAGCCGCATTGACGAGATTGCCGTTGTGCGCGACCGCCAGCGTGCCGATGGGTGACTCGCAGATAATCGGTTGTGCGTTACGAAGCACGCTGGAACCGGTGGTGGAGTAGCGAGTATGCCCGATGGCGATATGCCCGCGCAGGTAGCCCAGCGTCTCTTCGTCGAACACCTGCGAGACCAGCCCCATCTCCTTATGCACCAGCACCCGCTCGCCATCCGAGACCGCGATACCCGCACTTTCCTGACCGCGGTGCTGAAGTGCATACAGCCCGAAGAAAGTGATACGCGCGACGTCCTCCTTCGGCGCGAATATGCCGAAAACGCCGCACTCCTCATGCGGGTGGTCCGAACAGTAAGCGTCAATTCCCATGTGTCGCCATGTTCCAGAGTGGCTTCGAACCTGCACTTGCCCGCCCAGCCGGTTAGGACAACCATATGGTATCACTGTTCACCGCTCGAAAGCAAGCATCTGCAGGAACCTCACATCCGCTGCCGGAAAGGAACATTAGCCTTCTGAAGTGCGAAGATTTGTGGCGGGATGGAGTGCACTGTGGTCGTAAACAGATGGCGCAGAACCATGCAGGCGGTGGAGGGTAGACCTCTTGCCACCATTTGCGCGTGCTACATGGCTGGCTCTGCTGCAGGCGTCACATTCTCCGCCCTCCCTGTCCTGCAGAGTTGTATCGCTGTATCCGCGGGTTGCTGGTTCATCTGGCGATGCCAGCTGCTGTCTGCCCGAGCCATGCTGCTGGCACTGGCGGCGATGTGGCTGGGCGCAGTGCAGGGTATCAAATACTCACAAGCGCAGATTGTGCTGTCACGGGTCTTGCCTGCCGGAGAGGCGGTCACGCTGGTGGGAGAGGTTGCCACCGAGCCTTCGCTTCGCCGTGGCACATACCGCTTCGTGTTCCGGGCGGAAAGCACCACATGGTCAAACACAACTCTGCGCACTCCGGTGCAGGTGTGGGTGAGCCTTCCGCAGTCTGCCGTGCAGAACCTGTACTGCGGTGAGCGTCTGCGACTGTACGGCAGACTGCGCGCCCCAGAGGCAGGCACCCGTGCCGCCAGCGCGTCGTTTGTTCAATACCTTCGGCGTCAGGGCATCGTTCGCACGATGCAGCCGCTGCGCGTGCAGAGACTTCCCGAGTCCGGCTGGCGCGTTCATCTCTCCCAGCTGAGGCAGGCGCTTCTAAGCAACCTGCGCGCCCATCTGCCCACGCGCGAAGGGCACATCGCCGCTGCCATCGTGCTCAATGACCGCACCGGGCTCGATGCCGACCTCCGCGAGGGGTTCCGCCGTACCGGCACGATACATATCCTGTCCCCGTCCGGCACTCATGTTTCCATGCTGGCTCTTGCTACATGGGTTTTAAGCCGGTGGCTGAAGGTTTCGCGCAGGGCGTCAGCCGTGCTGGTGATCGCGGTCATCTGGGGCTTTGTGGGCGTTGCCTCCGGCGGTGAGCCTTCCGTGCGCGCCGGGGTGATGGGCACGCTCGTGGCAGGAGCTATTGCTCTGCAACGGGAGCTGGATATGCCCACCTCACTCGGCGTGGCGGCGTTTCTGCTGGTGTGCTGGGACGTCGGCACACTGCGTGACCCCGGGTTTCAGTTTTCCTTCACTCTGGTGGCGGCGATTGTCGCCTCGTCTGAATGGCTGAAGCATCTGGTGTCTGGAACGGGCAGTTCAACCCAGCGCCTGCCGCGGGAGATACTGGCAGCCTTCTGCCTGAGCATGGTGTGCGCTATCGCCTCGGCACCGCTGACCGCGTTATACTATGGACAGATGTCTCTCGTTGCCCCTATCGCCAATCTGTTGATCGTAGTGCCGGTGCAGGTGGTAACCTGCGGGGGGTTGTTGCTTGCCCTTACGCCGCCCCTGCCCGAGTTCGTGGGCACTCCGGTCACCATCAGCGTCTGGCTGGTGGAACGGCTGGTGCGCCTGCTGGCGGAGATACCCTATGCCAGTGTGCCCGCTCCGCCGCCCTCTCACGTCTTCATCGGCGCGTTCTACGCGGTTTTCTTCTCCATAATGCTCGCCCTGAGCGCACGTGCATCTCGCCGGAGGGACGCACTTACGTGGTGAAGCGGCTATGGATTGCCTCTCTGCTGCTCCTCGCCTGTGCCGGGTTGTCGAGCCAGGAGATGGAGGAACCCTTGCCTGACCAGCAGCCTCTTAAGCGAAAGGTGCAGCGGCTCGAGGTGGAGCGCTTCGGCACTCTTTTTCTGGATGCGCACAACAACCTGCAGGCGACGGACATCCTTGCCCGGTGGCGGGAATACACCATTCAGGCGGAACAGGTGGAGGGCAATCTCGACCGCGGCACATACCTCTTTGGTGGCAGAGTGCTTCTGGAAGGCGGAGGGGTGAATGCCAGCGGAGACACACTGCGTATCGACGTGCGCCGGCGGCGGTGGTTGCTGGAGGGTGGCGGCGCCGATCTTCTGCCGAAGTTTCTGCGCTACCAGCTGCGGGATGCCGTGAGACTGTCCGGGCAGAACCTGCAGGTCGAGGAGCAGCAGGCGCGGCTTCAGCGTGGCGAATTGACCACCTGTCTGCTCGGTGAGCCCCACTATCACTTCTCAGCAGACGGGGTGGAGGTGGTGGTAGACAAACGGCTGGTGGCCCGCAACGTGAGCCTGACTGTGCTGAACCGGAGGCTCTTCTCTCTTCCCACGCTGGTCGTCCCCCTCGATAGACGCCTGTCTCGCGGCACACTACCGCAGGTGGGACAGTCGGTGGAGGAAGGCTACTACGTGAAAACGGCGCTGGGCTACCTGCTGGGTGACAACGCGGGCACCGGTCGAATCGACCTGATGCAGAAAAAAGGCATCGGCCTGGGCATCGACCAGCAATATCTGCTGGGAGGCGCTGCAGGGCTGCTCTCCCTCTATTACCTGAACGACCGCAGCCGCGACACACGCACTGTCACCGCGCAACTGCGGCACCAGCAGAAACTGCTGGGTTTCGACGCGAGGCTCACTGGCGACCTGCGGTCCGGCAGTTACCTTTACTATTCCGACACCCGCGCCTCGAGCTGGCAGCTCAGCCTGAATCGGGCGTGGTCTACGGGTACGCTGGCGCTGCTTTCGCGCCTGTCCCAGCAGAGCAGTGCGGGCTTCTCCAGCGACACGTCCCTCCGCTCCCTGCGATGGAATCAGCGCTGGAGCAGGAATACCGCTCTCAACTTCTCCGCCGACCTGTCGCGCTTTCGTTCGTTCTCGGGCGGGACTCTGCGTTCGCAGCAGGAACAGCTCGCCACACAGGCAACGATGAGCGGCAGCACCGACCGCTTTGACTGGACACTGGCTTTCAACCGCATCGTGCCGGTGGGCGGACAGACAGGTGGATTCTACTACGGGGGCATCGAGAAGACCCCGGAAATCCTTCTGTCCACCACCGACCGCAGGCTACTTGGCAGGGACATGGGACTGCGCTTTGACCTCAGCTGGGGCTCGTTTCGTGAGCTGCCGAGGGGTGAGCCTGTCCAGCGTGCGCTGTTCGAAGCACGATGGAACCCATCGACCTTCGGCGAGAGCGCAAACAACCTGAGCCTCTCGGGCATGTTTCGCCAGGTGTTCACCAGCGACGGCACAGCGCAGTACATCCTGCAGGGTAACGGCAACTGGCAGGTGCGCTTCGGCGACAACAGCCGATGGTACGCCAGCTATCAATACATGCGTCCCTATGGCTACACGCCTCTGCGCACCGAGTACACCGGAAGCACCAATTTCGCCTCTGCCGGTCTGGAATGGAACGCCAGCCCGACACTCTCCCTGCGTGCCTACACCGGCTACGACCTGTTCGCGCGGCAGCGGGGCAGTCGCCCGTGGCAACCGCTCAATGTCGGCTTGCTGTGGCAGCCCAGCAACACGTGGCAGCTGAACGTTCAATCCACCCTCAACCTCAACGAGGGCCAGTGGAACTACCTTCGCGCCTACCTGCGAGGACGCAGCGAGCGATTCGCAGTCAACCTGAACGGCGTCTACGACCCCGTTCGACACCAGTGGGCAAGTGCTAACCTCTGGCTGGACGCACCGGTGTTCGGCACACCTCTGCGCGTGCAAACCTACCTCACCTACAACGGATACGTGAAGCGATTCGAGGGCAGGCAGTTACTCTTAACCTGGGACCTGCACTGCTGGGAGCTGAGCGTGGGCTACATCGACAACCCTCTGGGCTTCCGCGCCGACCGCGAAGTGGTCTTCCGCCTGCGCATCAAGGCTTTTCCGGAGACTCAGCGATTCGGTGTCGGGCAGTTTGGGCAGTCGCTGGAGACCGCCGGCGGATGGGCTTTCTGAACGCAGCTACGCTCCTAACAAGCAGACCCCCTTCCCAGAGCCGGGAAGGGGGCACATCAGCAATCGCAGGCTCTCTCAGCGACCTGCGTTGTACATCTTCAATGCTTGCTCCAGCCGCGCGTTCACCGCGTCCCAGTCGATCACCTGCAGGAACGCGTCGATATACTTCGCGCGGGCGGTCTGGAAGTCGTAGTAGTAGGCGTGCTCATAGGTGTCCAGCGCGAGGATCGGCGTGGCGTTCCAGATGGGGAAGGTGTTCTGTGCATCGCCGATGTAGTTGAACAGGCTGCCGTCGTCGTGGTCGAGCGCCAGCCAGACCCAACCGCGCGCCGCGATACCGGTTGCCTTCAGGTCCTGCGCCCATGCCTCATATGAGCCGAACCACCTGTCGATCCACTCCGCGACCGCACCCGTTGGCGCGCTGCCTTTGCCGCCGAGGTTGTCAAAGTACAGTTCGTGGTTCTTCACTCCGCCCAGAGCGAAGGTATACTCCACCTTCAACACGCGGATGTCCGAGTAGGTCTGGTTCGCCTTCGACGGGTCCTTGTCCAGAGCCGCCAGCTTCTCGCGGATCTCGTTTGCCTTGTTGACGTAGCCCTGATAGAGCTTGTAGTGCTCGTCGTGCGTCTTGCGCGAAATGCCCACGCTCTCCGTGTTGTACACCTTCTCCGGTAGCGGCTTCGCTACCACCTTCAAGATTTCCATCTCTCCTGTCCTCCTATCGGTTCTGGAAACGTCTTGCGACTGTTGGGCGAGGCTTTCGATTCCGGGCAGACCGCTCACCAGAGCGGCAATACCCAGCGCCGAAGCCTTGAGGAAGCGTCTACGCCCCTCGTTCGGTTCCTGACCTGCCTTTGCGATGGCGAGCACCTCCTGCCAACCATGTGCCAGAAGTGTACCCCAGCGAAACCAACATTTTCAATAGAAAAATACCGTCTGATCACAGATTTCACGAATTGCTTCACAAGAGGCTCTCGGGTAGACAGCGCGTTTCAAAGCCTGCGTTGGAGGGGCTTGTTACGAATCGCGGGGAAACTCCGAGGCGCTCATCACATACACCAGCAGAATGCGATGGCTTCCATCTGCCCACTCTTCCTCGATCTCTCCGCGCAGACGGAAGCCGAGCCGTTCCGGAATGGCGCGGCTGCGCAGGTTCTCCGGCTCCACGCGGATGCGCACCGTCGGTACGCCCCACGTCTCGAAGGCGTATCGCGTCATCACTCGCGTGGCTCGCGTCACCAGACCATGTCCTTCCGCCGATTCGTCGATCCAGTAGCCGATTTCTGCCTCCGGATCCGCCCGCGCACTGCGGAACAAACCGATTGTCCCCACCAGTTGACCGTTCAGCCAGATGCCCATTTGCAGGCTGCGCCCGGCACGGAAGTTCTGCAGAGCATCCCGTACGAAGCCGCGAGTGTCCTCTTCACGCTGCACCATATCCACCCATGTCATCCAGCGGCGCAGTCGTTCCCGATTACGCACGGTCAACTCGAACAGAGCAGGCACATCCTGCATGGTCAGCTGCCGAAGCTCTGCTCCTTCATCAAGAGGAAACTGTATCTGCCTGCGCGTCAGCCATCTGCGCCAGAAACCCGCCATACAGCACTACTTCCTTCCAACTTCTATGAAGCGAAGTGCTTGCCCGTTCCGCACTCACCGGTTCCCGATTCTGCGTCGTTACAGCGGGGTTCCTGCGTGCCCACATTCGGACGTCCTCCTGCGGAGGATAACAGGAAACAGCCTTTTTCGTACCGAAGCGTATGTGACCTGACACCACCACGAGGAGCGATACCAAAGCATGATCATCTGGCTGTGCACCGACATGGAAGGTCTCGCTGGCATCGACAGCTGGGACCAGTGCTACCATCCCAGCGACACAGCCCCGGAGTACCTCGATGCACGAGAGCAGCTCACCCTCGAGGTAAATGCGGCTGTGGCGGGCTGTTTTGACGCGGGAGCTACGGAGGTCCGCGTCATCGATGGGCATGGACGCAACCGCAACCAGGGTTTCATCCGCGAAAAGCTCGACCCACGCGTACGACTGGTGTGGTTTAGCAGCTTCGCGCCGGTGCGCCTCGATGGGCTGAATGAGACGGTGCACGCGGTGGCAATGATCGGTCAGCACGCGATGGCGGGCACCCTGCATGCTTTCCTGGACCACACACAGGCGCCGAAGGAGATATGCCGACTGCGCATCAACGGGCAGGAGCACGGTGAGATGAGCCAGTTTGCGCTGTACGCGGGCGCGTACGGCGTGCCTCTGGCGTATGTTTCCGGCGACGAGGCGCTGTGCGAGGAGGCAAGACGTCTGTTCCCGCACGTCACCTGCACCCCGACGAAGCGAGGTACCGGCTGGGCGACCTGCGAGCTGTACCCACCCGACGACGTGCGTCAACATATCCGTCGCGACATTGCCCGAGCCATTCGCCGGGTCGATCGCTCCAGTGCATGGCGATTGCCCACCCCCATCGAGGTATCCGTCGAATGGGCATACAGCGGTCTGGCTGACCAGCGAGCGAACTTCGCTGGCGTGCAGAGAATAGACGCTCGCACGATCGCATGGAAGATTGGCGACCCACGCGACATCTACAGTTTCCCCAGCGAGGCGTGGCAGCCGGGTGTGCATGGCTAGCCCGTGCGACCGTGCAGGGAACGGCGTCAGGCTGACGAAAAGGTGTGGTGTCCCAGCAATGACCGCAGGCGACGCTCGGAAGGAGGCAGACGCAACATGGGCATGTTGGCGACCAGCTGGCTATTGATTGCTGGCTTGTTGGCTGCCACGATTAGCGCCGCGGCACAACGTACGGTGCTGGTGAAGGATACTGCGGTACTGCGCACCGCGCTGCGTTCTGCACAGCCGGGCGATACCATCCTGCTGGCGCCCGGCGAATACGAGGGTGGGTTGTATGTAGAGAGGCTGTACGGCGAAGCCGGTAAGCCCATCATTATCGCCGCGCAGAACCGCCAGCAGCCACCCGTCATTCGTGGTGGAAACACCGGCATCCATCTGGCACGTGCCCGATATGTGGAGATGCGTGACCTCGCCTTCGTCGGCGCAAAGCACAACGGTGTGAACATCGATGACGGCGGCGAGTTCGAGTCGCCAGCCCACCACATCGTGCTGAAGAACCTCACGGTGCGCGATGTGGGTCCCACCGGTAACTGCGACGGCATCAAGCTCTCGGGTGTGACCGACTTTCGCGTGGAGGGCTGCGTAATTGAACGCTGGGGCGACGGAGGTCAGGGCATCGACATGGTCGGATGCCATCGCGGGGTGATCACCGACTGCACCCTGCGCTTTGTGGATGACAAAGGGTTTGGGGTACAGGCGAAGGGCGGTTGCACGCAGGTGACGGTGCGCCGATGCCGTTTCGAACACGCTGGGGCACGAGCCATGCAGATTGGTGGCAGCACCGGCTTGCAGTTCTTTCGTCCGCCGCTGAAGCCGGGCGAAGAGCACGCGGAGGCGCGCGACATCACGGTGGAGGGGTGCACATTCGTCGGGTCGCTGGCTGCGGTCAGTTTTGTGGGAGTGGATGGCGCCACGGTGCGCTTCAACACCATCTATCGTCCTCTGCGCTGGGCGATACGCATCCTGCAAGAAACGCGGGAAGCCGGCTTCGTGCCCTGTCGCAAGGGTGTGTTCACCGATAACCTCATTGTGTTTCGCTCAGATCAGTGGTTCGAGGGCGGGGTGAACATTGGTCCGGCAACAGCCCCCCAGACCTTCACCTTCGCGCGAAACTGGTGGTATTGCGAAGACAACCCCCAGCGCAGCAAACCCGTCCTGCCAGTACTGGAACGGGAAGGCGTGGTCGGGGTGAACCCGCGTCTGCGGGCGCCCGAAAGAGGCGACCTGTCGATGGCGGCGGAAAGTCCGGCGCGTCGGGTTGGAGCGCACGCCCTCCCTCCTGTGCAGTCTTCGTGGTAAACTACAAGCGCAGGAGGCCAGCGAGATGCGGACAGACGAGGAACAACCCGGCGATGCGCCGGTATACGAGTTGAGCGCGCAGGTGCTTCGCGCGGGCACACTGTTCAGCGTTCTCTTCCTGCTGTTCGGAACAGTGCTGGCATTCGCGCAGGTGAGTCGCTCGGAACATCGCTCGCACGATCTGGCTGCCGCCTGGCAGAGCTTGCTGCGCATGGAAGCATCCGGCTTTGTCGAGGTCGGTCTCCAGGTGCTCACGCTGACGCCGGTGCTCACCGCAGGCGCCATCTGCATCTATGCGATCATACACCGACAACGCTCTCTGGTTCTGCCTTCGGTTATCATTCTTGCCGGGCTGGCTCTCAGCCTGTGGATAGGCATCCGATGGTAAGGCTGCACGCTCTGTACTGTGACACTTTGCAGAAATGTGGTAAAATCTGAAGCGGAATGTGATGCAATGACAACCTGTACTTCGGGACGAGATACAGAACAAGGAGAGGGTGCCAGATGAGCAATGGCGACGTTGGTACACAGGCGCTGACATGGCGCCTCCCGAAAAGTCGTGCGGAACGGCTGTACAATGAGCTACGATACGCCGTGTCGCGTACCGACAGTGAAACGCTGAGCAGATGGGCGCTGCAGAGTCTGAAACTGTTCGGCGCGGCGGTGGTGCGTCGGTTGAAAGGGCTAGGTGCCCTCGTCAAAAAGCTGCTCGAGATGCTTGTGCGTGAGGCGACGGAGACACATCGCGCCGTCCGGGCGGGCAATCTGCGCCATCATGCGGCGCGGAAGGGTCAGGAGCTGCTGGAAAAACTTCAGCGAACAGGCGGTGAGGTGTCCGAATCGGCGAAAGCCCTTGTCCAGCGAATTGCCGACAATCCGCGCGAAGCGGCGCCGCAGCTGCTGGCAGGTGTGCTGGGCTTCTATCTCGGGTCGGGTGGACTGGACGCCAACGGAGGCATCCCCGACACTGACATCGCTGTGGGTGGTATCGGCAGTCACCGCTCCGTGTTCACTCACTCCATTCTGACGGGCGCGGCGCTGGAGGCGGGCATTTTTTCCCTCGTCCTTCTGGCGAACGTCGTGCACGCCAACCTGCCGGAACAGCACGATGAGTTCTGGGACCGGCTCGTAGCCGAGACGAACCGGCTGGCAGTCGCCTTCGCAGCGGGGGCGTGCGCGGGACTTGCCTATCACCTCCTTGCTGACTCGTCGTGGCAGGCGGGCAAAGCGTATACCGACCTGCCGTTCACGATGCCCATGGAGGGCCACCAGCTGGTGATGGGCGCCAGTGCCGTGGCAGAGGCAGTTCGGGCAGAGCAGATTGCATCGGCGCCCGCCAGAGCGTCTGTGCGGAAACGGTCGTGAACGGCGGAAGGACTGGTATTGAACGCATGGACAATCATCAGGTGGTAACCCTGCCCTCCTTCGCCAAGGTGAACCTCACGCTGGACGTCCGGGAGCGAATGCTGGACGGTTATCACCTGATCCAGAGTGTCATCCAGCAGGTGAGCCTGTCCGATGAGGTTGTGGTGCACCTGACCGAGCAGGAAGGCATTCTCCTTGACTGTACCGACCCGGCGCTACCGGTCGACTCTTCCAACCTGGCGTGGAAGGCGGCAGAGCGCTACTATGAACGGCTGGGCGTGCCGCCGCGCGTGCACATCGTTCTGCGAAAGCGCATCCCTGCGCAGGCGGGTTTGGGAGGTGGCAGCAGCAATGCTGCCACCGTCTTGCGTGCGCTGAACATCCTGCACGGTATGCCGGTCACTCCAGAAGAGCTGTGTCGGCTGGCGTTATCGCTTGGCTCGGACGTGCCGTTCTTCCTGCAGGGAGGCACTGCACTGGTGGAAGGCTTCGGGGAAGTGATTACCCCACTGCCCGCCCCTATCAGCCATACCCTGCTGGTGGTAATACCGCCGGTGGGCGTATCCACGGCGTGGGCGTATGCACAGATCGATCGTGAGCGCGAGATCGCAGGCATCGTGGACCTGCCCCCGCCCCGCAGTCCTGCCCTCATGGAGGCGCTCCGCGCCGGGCTGGACTGGGTTCCTCTGATGCACAACGACTTCGAGTCGGTGGTGCTGCCCGCGGTGCCGGAGATACAGCAGGTGAAGGTACAGCTGATGTCCTCCGGCGCTTTTGCTGCCATGCTTTGCGGAAGCGGTTCCGCGGTGATGGGTGTGTATCCTGAGGAGGCATCTGCACATCGCGCCCTGCGACGCCTGCGCGTGTCTGGGAACCGTGCTCTGGTGTGCACGTTCTGCTGGCGATGAGGAAAACGGGGGTGCGCCGGGCAACGCACCCCCGTGCGGGCGGGAGGGTCAGGCTGCTTTGGGCTGGGGTTTGCGGGCTAAGACCTCGAACTTCGGTTTGTAATCGGGGCACTTGTACGACTTGGAGTACTCTTTCGGGTTCTCCGCCTCACTCACGAAAATCTGTGCATTGGTGACTGCACACCGCTCGTAGGTGCGGTCGTAGTTGCCGCAATCGTAGCACCGGCGCAACACCGTCCAGCACACACTGCAGCGCAGGCTACCGATCAGCTCCACTCTGCCGCACAGCGGGCAGTGGATGTACACCTCGCGGAACCCGTACTCTTTGTTCTGCAGCGCCGTGCGCACACGCTGATTGAACTGCTGAAGCTCATGCTCCAGGTCGCCGGTGGTCGCCAGCAGCTGGTTCATCTGCTGGGTGTTGATGAATTCGATGACCCGATCATCGAGCAGATCCGACACCGTCGAGCAGGCTTTCATCAGGTTCTTCAGGTGCTGTTCAGCCGTCTGTGGCTTGTACGGTCTTTGCCGCTCGCGGTGTGCTCCCAGATGCTTCAGCATCTCCTCCGTCACATGCATTGGCACACGGAGGAACGCCTCTTTCTTATTCGGATACTCCAGAATGGCATTGATGACTTTCTCCAGGTCGCCGATGGAGAGCTTCTCGTTTCGCACCTTCTCGACGAGGCGCAGCTGCGTGCTGACCTCCTTGTTCAGAGGCAACAGTGCCCGTGCGTGCCCCTCGGTGAAGGTGCCACCGTTACCCGTCGCCGAGGGTGGTTTGATCAGCTCTCGCTGGATCACTTCCGGCAGTTCCAGCAGCTCCAGGTGGCGCTTCAGCGTGCTCTCACTCACTCCCAGAGTGCGGGCTACCTGCTCCCAGCTCATCATGGTGAGTAGCCGCTGAATCGCCTGGGCGCGCTCGATGGGGTTCAGGTCTTCACGCTGGAAGTTCTCCAGCAGGGCATCTGCAGCCGCCTCCTCATCGCTCAGCTCGCGCACAATCGCGGGAATTTCCGTCAGCCCTGCCATCTGCGACGCGCGATAACGGCGCTCACCCATGACGATTTCGTAGTGCCCGTCGCCCGTCGGTCGCACCACTATCGGCTCCAGCACTCCGCGCTCCTTGATGGACTGCGCCAGTTCCTGCAGGCTCTCCTCGTAAAAAGTCTGGCGAGGTTGATTGCGTCCAGTGATGATCTGGTCCAGCGGTATCATCTGCATCTCAGGCATCTCAGGAAGTCCCTCCCTGTGTCTCTTCACAGAGTTCCTTCCACACCCGGCAGATGCGACAACCCGTACCATTGCGGTTTTCCTGCAAGCCACCCTACACCTCGCCAGAACACGTTCCGATAATTTGTGCAGACAACAAGCGAGGCGATGCGCATGGAGCAGAGCAGTCCCTTCGATACCCTGCTCATCTGCGGGGTGCCTGTCCTGCAGTGGCGAGCCGGTGCACAGAACTCCGCTATAGTCCACTGCCGTCAAATAGTGCAGTCCCTGGCGCGCAACGGATATCGCGAGATGGTGTTTGACCTTCACCATATCACCGTCAGCGCACCGCGCGACCTGCAGCGACTGCTGAACACGCTGGAGCGACTTCTGCCTGCGCACACGCACGTCGAGATAGTTCTGCCCGCCGGAAGTCCCGTTGCGTGGCATCCGAGGCGACTGCGTATCGCACCATCGGTGGCACTGGCGCTGAGCCACATCACCCGACTGCCGGTGGCAAGCCTGCAGGGTTTCCTCGCCACGCACGTGTGCTGGCGCGAACATCAGGGATGAGGAGTGAAACGCATGGAGCAGAAACAGCCAACCGACCTGAAAGTGGTGCGAATCATCGACCCCTCGCTGTGCGTGGAGTGTCGGTTTGCGTATATAGCAACGGTGGAATTGCTGGACGGTAGCCTGAAAGAAATGCTGTATTGCCGCCGTCTGGACTGCGATAACTGGGATTACGCCGACCTGGACGAACAGGAGTGGAACGAGATATGGGGGTCCGTAGAAACGGAGTAACAGTCGAAGCCCGCGCAACCCATCGTCGCAGACTGCGCACCCTGACGCTTCTGCGCGGACTGGAGAAGCGTATCAGCGAACAGGCACTGCTCGCCGCGTCTACACTGGAGGCGGTGGAATATCAACTGATGCGTCTCATCGAATCCACCCGCCCTAAGCAGACTTAATCTGACCAGGCGCCCTGCCGAACCCCGACGCAGGCTGTTAGCTACTCAGCACTGCGCTGCCACCACACCTGTAGCAACCCGACAACCACACACAGCATCACCGATAACGTTGCTGCCCCTGCGTAGTGCCCCTGCAGGTCGTATAGGAACCCGCCCATCGAGGGTCCCACAACGCCGGAAACGCCGTAGCCGAGGAACACCAGCGGATAGACCCGAGCCAGATTGCCCAATCCGTACACCTGCGCCGTCTCACGCGCATAAAGCACAAAGTTCGCTCCGAAGGTGAAACCCACCGCCGCCGAGAGAATCAGATACAGGGTGCCGTTTAGCGGCAGGGCACCGATAGCCAACGTGAGCACCCCCACCAGCAGGAGCGACAGTGGTATCAGAACCGACCCGCTCACCCTGTCCGCGAGCCAGCCCCAGAACAGCCTGCCGGCGAAGTTCGCAACGGATAACACCACTACCCCGGTGGTCAGCGTGGCGTTCTCGATCTGATGCAATAAGCCGATGGGTTTCAGGTTCCCGATCACCATCAGACCCGCAAAAGTGCCCGTGAAGATACCGACGAACAGACGGATGAAACGCCGGTCACGCAGGAGACCAGCCGACTGCACTGGTTCTGCACGGCTATCGGACAGCGGTGGCGTGCTGAACCCCAGCGCCCCAAGCGCGATGACCGTGCCGTACGCCAGTCCGATCACGAGGAAGACAGCGAGGACATCCATCCCTCGTGCGAAAAGGTACTCCGCGCCGTAAGACAGCACAATCGCCCCCGCCCCGAAACCCGCCGAGGCAACGCCCGTGACCACTCCCTTGCGATGCGGATAGAATGCGACGGGAACCGTGATGCTGACCAGATAGCCCAAGCCCGTCGCGATACCCGCCAGCCCGCCGATCCCAGCTACCAGAAGCGGAAACCTGCCGCCCGACACCGAGGCGAGCGCGTAACCCGACAGGAACACCAGTCCAGCCAGCAGAGCCACCACACGCGGTCCGTATCGGCTGAGCAGTGGGCGCCCGAACGCCATCGAGACGGTGAAGATGGCGATGAGGAGACCAAAAATGACCTGCGTCTGCGCTGTGGACAACCCGTAGTTCTCTTTCAGCGGCGGGACGAAGATGCTCCAGGCATACACCCCACCGAGGCAGACCATAACCACAACACCCGACAGCACAGTCGTCAGTGCTGCATTCATCCTTTCGGCAATCACCCCCATACGGATAGTAGTGTGAAAGCTAAAGAGCGCGCCTTACACCCTGTCGCACCGGGCAATGACTTCCTTCACTCTGCGCACAGGGTCCGGACTACCGGTCACGGTGCGCCCGATGACCAGATAATCTGCGCCGGCACGTATGGCGTCGGCAGGTGTGGTCACTCGTTTCTGATCCTGCGTCCCCTCTTCCGCCAGACGGATGCCGGGCGTCACTATCAGGAACCCCTCGCCCAGCCGCTCACGCAGCAGGCGCGCCTCCTGAGCCGAAGCGACCACCCCGTCCATCCCCGCCTGCTTTGCCAAAGTCGCCAGATGCACCACCTGCGCCTGCACGCTGCGCTCAATGCCCAGGTCATTCCGAAGGTCATCCTGCGACAGGCTGGTCAACACGGTTACCGCGATTACCTGTGGCGGCTCGACGCAGGAACGGCTGGCCTCCACCGCCGCCTCCATCATTGCTCTGCCCCCGGAGGCGTGCACGTTTACCATCCAGATGCCCATCTTGGCGATGGCGCGCACTGCACGCGCCA
>CAKZNX010000055.1 GCA_937132045.1 uncultured bacterium | reverse complement strand
GACGAAGCAATCCCCTACACATACCCATCAGCAGCAGGGGATTGCCGCGCCTGCCTTGCGGCAGGCTCGCAATGACACGTCGCGTGGCTCACCGGGAGGCTCGCTCTCCAGAACGAGCCTTCGGTTTGGAATGACACCCGTCCGTTTGTGCTGAAGGATGGCGAAGCCGCACGATGGGCAGGGAGCAGGCTGTTCTACGCCTCGCGCTCTGGTAGGAGGGCAATCTGCAGCACTTCGTCCATGTGGCGCACGAAGCGGAACTCGATCTCGTTAAGCACCTGCTGGGGGATTTCGTCCAGGTCGCGCCGGTTCTCTTCCGGCAAGATAACGATGCGAATGCCTGCGCGATGTGCTGCCAGCACCTTCTCTTTCACCCCTCCGATGGGCAAAACACGACCCCGCAGGGTAATCTCACCCGTCATCGCCACGTCGCGTCGCACAGGGCGCTGAGTGAAGGCAGAAGCCAGTGCGGTGGCGATAGTGATACCAGCGGAGGGTCCGTCTTTGGGCACGGCGCCCTCGGGCACATGGATGTGGATGTCGGCGTTGCGCGTGAATTCGGGGTCCAGGCTCAGCTGCTCGGCACGCGAGCGGATATAGGTGAGCGCCGCCTGCGCCGATTCCTTCATCACCTCACCCAGCTGACCGGTCAGCAGAAGCTGCCCTTTTGTGGCGGGCAGGACGCTGACCTCGATGGAGACGATGTCGCCGCCAAACTGTGTGTACACCAGCCCGGTTGCCGCGCCAATCTCGTCCTTCTCCTCCGCCGTACCGTAATGGTACTTGCGTGCCCCAAGGTAAGTGGCGATGTCTTCGGGCATGACCTTCTTCGTCTCCGCCTGTCCCTCAGCAACGGCGCGCGCCACTTTACGACACACCGAGGCGATCTCCCGCTCGAGGTTGCGCACCCCCGCCTCGCGGGTATACTCGCGCAGGATCAACTGGATGGCGGCGTCGGTAATCTGGCATTGCTCCGGCGTTAAACCGTGTTCCTTCAGCTGTTTCGGCACCAGGAACCCCCTGGCGATGTTCATTTTCTCGTCCTCGGTGTAGCCAGGGAACACGATGACCTCCATGCGGTCGCGCAGGGCAGGCGGAATGGGGTCGAGCAGGTTTGCTGTCGTAATGAACATCACCTCGCGCAGGTTGAAGGGCACCTCCAGATAATGGTCGGAAAAGGCGTAGTTCTGCTCGGGGTCCAGCGCCTCCAATAGAGCGGAAGAGGGATCGCCACGGAAGTCCATGCCCAGCTTGTCGATCTCATCCAGCATGAACACCGGGTTACGCGAGCCAGCCTGACGGATACCCTGAATGATGCGCCCGGGCAGTGCTCCCACGTAGGTGCGGCGGTGTCCGCGGATTTCCGCCTCATCGCGCACCCCGCCCAGCGACACCCGCACGAACTTGCGCCCCAGCGCACGCGCGATCGACCTGCCGATGGAGGTCTTGCCGACGCCGGGCGGTCCGACGAAGCAGAGGATGGGACCCTTCATCGCGCTGCCTGCCAGTTTGCGCACAGCGAGGAACTCCAGAATGCGTTCCTTCACTTTCTGCAATCCGTAGTGGTCCTCGTCCAGTACGTGCGCGGCGGCGGTGATGTCCAGATTGTCCTCGGTGGCAGTGCCCCAAGGCAGGGAGACCAGCCAGTCCAGGTAGTTGCGCACCACCACGCCTTCTGGGGCAGCGAAGGGCATCTTCTCGAGGCGCTCCAGCTCTTTGAGGGCGCGTTCCTGTACCTCCTGCGGCATATGCGCGGCGACGATTTTCTGTCGGAACTCCTCGATCTCACTGGCGCGTTCGTCGCGTTCGCCCAGCTCCTGTTGAATAACCTTCAACTGCTCGCGCAGGAAGAACTCGCGCTGGGTGTCGCCCATCTCCTTTTCCACACGCGAGCGGATGGTCTTCTGCATCTCGAGAATCTCGATCTCTTTGCGCATCAGTACCACCAGGCGTTCCAGACGCTCGCGCACACTCTCCATCTCGAGAATCTGCTGTTTTTCCTCCACCCGCACCGGCAGATAGGGAGTCACCGAGTTGATTACCCGTTCTGGGTCGCTCTGGTTGCTGACGCTCAACAGCACTTCCGGAGGGATGTTCTTGCCCGCGTTCACCAGCTGTTCAAACAGCGACACCACAATGCCCATCAGCGCCTCGATCTCGAGGTCATACTGCTTCTCACCGGGCAGAGGTTTGGCTTCCACGAGGATAAAGGGCTCCGTGTGGATATAGCGTGCGATGCGCACGCGCTCGATGCCCTGAAGCATCAGGCGCAGGGTGCCGTCGGGCATGCGCAGCACCTGCAGTACTTCCGCCACGATGCCCACGCTGTAGATGTCGTCCGGGTCGGGCTCCTCGGTGGTGACCTCTTTCTGCGCGGCGAGGGCGATCAGGCGATCGTTTTCCATCGCCTCCTCCAGAGCGCGCACCGAGCGCTCCCGTCCCACGAACAGGGGAAACACCATGTGCGGGAAGTATACCTGGTCGCGCACTGCTACCAGAGGCATCTGAGAGGGAATGCGCGTTGTGCTGGCTTCCTCCTCTTCGGCAGGTTTGCGCCTGCGCCGGGTGGAGGGGGCTCTGGGCTCCGCCTCCTCAGTCTCCGTTTTCGCCTTGCGTGCTCGTGGCATAGCTTCAGGATGCCTGCTTGATGTCTTCCGCACGCAGTATCTGCGGTTCCGAGCGCTCCTTCACAGTCTTCTCGTCCACCACGACCCGCTTGATGTCCTGCGAGGAGGGCACTTCATACATGATGTTCAGCATGATCTCCTCGATAATGGCGCGGAGGGCGCGCGCCCCGGTCCCGCGCAGCATTGCCTCCTGAGCGATGGCGCGCAATGCTCCCTCGGCAAAGACCAGGTCCACGCCGTCCATCTCGAAGAACTTCTGGTACTGTTTGACCAGAGCATTTTTCGGCTCCACCAGGATGCGCATGAGCGTCTCCTCGTCCAGTGGCTCGAGGGTGGTGACCACCGGCAGCCGCCCGATGAACTCCGGGATAAAGCCGAACTTGAGCAGGTCTTCCGGGATGACCTGTGCCAGCAGCTCACCGTAGCTGAGCTTCTTCTTTCCTTCCAGTGAGGCGCGAAAGCCCATGGTCTGGTTGCCCAATCGCTGGGCGATAACCTTGTCCAGCCCTTCGAACGCGCCCCCGCAGATGAACAGGATGTTGGTGGTATCTACCTGAATGAACTCCTGCTGAGGGTGTTTGCGTCCACCCTGAGGAGGAACGTTGGCGACGGTGCCTTCCAGTATCTTGAGCAGCGCCTGCTGGACACCTTCTCCCGAGACGTCGCGCGTGATGGAGGGATTATCTGCCTTGCGGGCAATCTTGTCTATCTCGTCGATATACACGATCCCGCGCTGTGCATTGCGCACGGTCTCCTGCAGCGAGGTGCCGGTGTCGGCAGCCTGAAGCAGGCGAAGCAGGATGTTTTCCACATCCTCACCCACATATCCCGCTTCGGTAAGGGAGGTGGCGTCCGCGATGGCAAACGGCACGTTGAGGATTTTCGCCAGCGTCTGCGCCAGCAGTGTCTTACCGCTACCGGTGGGACCGATCAGCAGGATATTGCTCTTCTGCAGCTCCACATCGGTATCGCGGGAGGAATGCTGGATGCGTTTGTAGTGGTTGTACACGGCGACGGAGAGCGCGCGCTTGGCACGTTCCTGTCCCACCACATACTGACTGAGGATGCGGTAGATTTCCTTCGGCTTGGGGACGCTGGGCAGCCCGTGGGAAGCGGTGCGTTCATGCCGGGATAGCTGCGACTGAATTAGCTCGTTGGCGTACTGGATGCAGTCGATGCACACACCACCATGCATGCCCTGTATGAGACGCGGGCGAATCTTACCACAGAGTACACAGCGACCTTCTAAAGGTTCAAATCCTGTTCGTGCCACGGATTCGCTCCTCTACGCAATGGTATTTTAGCGCGCGCCACGCGACAGTATCTCGTCGATGATGCCGTATTCCTTCGCCTCCTGCGCGGACATGAAGTAGTCGCGCTGGGTGTCCTGCTCCACACGCTCCAGCGGCTGTCCGGTGTGGTAGGCGAGGAGCTCGTTGAGCATCCGGTTGTATCGCAGCACTTCCTGCGCCTGGATGTTGATGTCGATGGCGGTGCCTTGAAAGCCGGCGCTCACCTGGTGGATCATCACGCGGGCGTGCTCCAGACAGTAGCGCTTGCCCTTGCTACCCGCTGCCAGCAGAACCGCTGCCATGGATGCTGCCTGTCCCACACAGATGGTGGCGATTTCGCACTTGAGCACCTGCATGGTGTCGTAGATAGCCAGTCCTGCAGACACGCTACCGCCGGGTGAGTTGATGTACAGCTCGATATCGCGGTTCGGGTCCTCTTTCTCCAGGAAAAGCATCTCCGCGACCACCAGGTTCGACACGTGGTCGTCTATTGGTTCGCCGATGAAGATGATGCGGTCCTTGAGCAGACGCGAATAGATATCGTAAGCACGCTCGCCGCGCGCGGTCTGCTCCACCACCATCGGTATCAATGAGTTGTGCAGGACAGGTCGAACTCTCATTGCCTACTCCTCATTATCGGTCTGCCGGGTCTGTGACTGGATACGAAGCTCTTCCTCTGTAACTTCGGCAACGTCCCACAGAAACTGCAGAGTCTTGTTGAAGGAGTGCTCCTCCAGCGCATCTTCCAGCTGATCGGACTGCGCCGCCTCTTCTATGCTCACCTGCAGCTCCTCTGCCAGCTGGCGGATGACCTCCTGACGCTCTTCTTCCGTAAGGGTGATGCTCTCACGCTCCCGGATGTGTCGCACGATCAATCCGAACAGGATGTTACTGGCGGTGCGCTGTTGCCAGTACTGCAGGAACTCCTCTTCGGTCATGTTGTAGCCGCGGGCGTACTCTTCCAGCGAGTATCCGCCTCGACGCAGCTGCTCCGTCAGCGCCTCCAGCGAGTCGCGTGCACGCGATGCGACAATGATGGGCGATATCTCCACGTTCGCGGCTTCGAGAAGTGCCTGTCGCAGACTCCTGTCCGACGCCGACCGCGCGTAGCCGGTCAGTTCGTCCATCAGCGCGTTGCGGATGCGCTCGCGCAGGTCTTCCATCGACTCTGTGCGCATCTGCTTGAGCAACTCGTCGTCATCGGGCAGTTTCATCTCAGAGATGCCGTGCACGGTGACCTGCAGACGCACCGTTTTCCCCTTCAGCTCGGGGTCGGGGTCGGTTTCGGGAAACTGCACGGTCTCGTCTTTGGTGTCGCCTGCCTTCATGCCCATCAGCATCTTGCCTAGCGGGTGCTGTTGCATCTCCTCGGTCAGGTGCACCAGGTTGCGGCGGGTGGTCAGCGGGTTGGGTTCGTCCTCGACGTGCGGCACAATGGTGACAAAAACCACATCGCCGGTCTGCGCTTCACGCTCCACGCGCTCATAGCGGGTGAACTGGCGGCGACGCGACTCGATCTCGTTGGTCACGTCCTCGTCGGTGACGACCGGGGTGTAGCGGGTGAGCTTCAACCCGCGGTAGTTCTCGATCGCCACCGTCGGCTCGAGAGGCACCTTCAGCGAGTAGAGCATCGGCTTGCCCTCTTCCAGCTGCTGAACGTCCAGCTCGGGAGGGGCGCCATACGCTTCCACCTGCGCCTCGCGCAGCGCTTCATCCATCGTCTCGCGCAGGATGTGCTCCAGCACTTGCTCGCGCACAAAATGCTCGCGCAGCGACTGGCGCAGAAGGGCAACGGGCGCTTTACCGGGGCGGAAACCGGGAACCTCCACATACTTGCCCAGCTGCCGGTAGACCCTGTCGAAGACCCGATTCACGCGCTCCGGCTCTATCTCTACCTGCAGCGCAACCGTTCGATTCTCCAGTGGTTGAGTGGTAACTTGCATTCTATTTCCGCGCCTCGTGAACAAATTCAGAGACGGCTCTCCGGCACATTCGCAAAAAGAAGGACACAATCCGCCACTCCAAACGATATATAAGGGGCGGGTTGCATCCTTCCTGAAGTACCGAGAAACGCCATCAAAACGCTTTGTGTGGTCACGTTGCTAGTGTACCACACGGAGGGGATGCTGTCAAGGTCACGAGTATCGCCTTCAGACGTCCCTCCGCACTACGTAGTCACACAGGGCAACCAGACTCTCGCGAATCGCGCTGTGAGGCAGGCGCATCAGCGCTTCCACCGCCTTCTGGGCGTGGCGCATGGCAGCCGCCTGCGTTTGACCGAAGCCGTCGTACCGGCTGATGATGTCTACAACCTCGCGAATCTCGCCGTCCTTCACCGGCGACCGGATGATCTCCAGAAGTCGCTTGCGGTCGGCGGGGCTGGCTTCGCGCAGGGCAATGATGATGGGCAAAGTGAACTTGCCTTCGCGCAGGTCACTGCCAACGGGTTTGCCCAGCCGTTCGGGGTTGCCGGTGTAATCCAGCAGGTCGTCCGCAATCTGGAAAGCCAAACCAATGTGATACCCATAGTCGGACAGCGCATCCACCAGCGTCTCCGGAGCGTCAGCCACCAGTGCGCCGGTGCGACAGCAGCCCTGAATGAACACCGCCGTCTTCTTGTGAATGATGTCGTAGTAGGTCTTTTCCGAGATAGAGGGGTCGCCCGTATACAGCATCTGCAGCACTTCGCCCTCGCTCATCGCGATGGCGATCTGGGAGACCGTTCGGATGATAGCCAGGTCACCATCCTGCGCCAGCAGGTGCATCGCCTTCGCCAGCAGGTAGTCGCCGGTCAACACGGTAACCCCATTGCCGAAGAGGGCGCTGGCGGTGGGGCGTCCCCGTCGCGTGGTTGTGTTGTCCACCACGTCGTCGTGGATGAGCGTTGCCATGTGCATCAGTTCCGCGACGGCAGCGAGCGATACCAACCGATTCCTGTCCACGGGCAAGCCGGTAGCATAAGCGCTCAGGCAGACCAGCGCCGGGCGCAATCGCTTTCCCCCCGAGGAGAGGACGTGCCTGCCCAGTGACCATATCGTGCGCACCGACGAGGATATCTCCTGCTCGATGCGTTCTTCAATCGCTTGCAGGTCGGGAGACACAGCCTCCAGCAGTTTGATAACGTATGGATCAGCGGAGTATTTCACGAAAGCAGTTGTCTGACTCATGGTTTAACTCCAGAATGAATGCATACGATACCTGAAGTGAGCTCGCGCCATGTCACCTCCACGAAACCGACTTCGCGCATCATCTGTGCCAGCTGCTCACGCTCGGGGAAGTAGCGCACGGATGTGGGCAGATAGGTGTACGCGTCCTGATGGCTCAGCAATCCACCGATGAAGGGCAGGAGATGATGGAAGTAGAGGTTGTATATCGAACCAAACGGCTCTCGACGCGGATGCGAGAACTCCAGGCAAACCACACGCCCGCCCGGTTTCAGCACGCGCCACATCTCGGCGAAGGCTTTGCGAATATCCACCACATTGCGGATGCCGAAAGCCACCGTTACCGCCCGAAAGCGATTTGCAGCAAAGGGCAGTGCCAGCGCGTCGCCCAGCACAAGAGTTGTGGACCGGTGATGGGCGCTCTTTCGCACCTTCGTGTAGCCCAGCTGCAGCATCGGCAGGCAGAAGTCCACTCCAACCACCGCGCCGTCTGTGCCCACCTCCTTCGCCAGACGGATGGCAAGGTCTGCCGTGCCGGTGCATACGTCCAGAGCGCTGTCGCCCTGTTGAAGTTTCGCCTCCTTTGCGGCGACTTCGCGCCAGTAGTGATGGATACGCAGGCTCAGAAGAGAATTGAGCAGGTCGTAGCGCGGTGCGATTCGCGCGAACATGTTGCGCACATAGGCGCCCTTCTGCTCACCGACGACCTGTGACTTATCCAGTATAGTGCTCACCGCGTTTGTGCCTGTCGTGTTTTCGTTCACAATCTCGAAACGAGTATACCCCTACACGCTTAACAACGTCAAACGTCGCGGAGGGTGTTTCAAAAATCCTGGCGGGTGCCGAGGTCCTCTGCAGAAACGCCGTCGCAAGCCTCTCCAGACCCCTCTCCCTGCCTCTCCCCGAGGCGGGGAGAGGTTTCGGACTCCCCCTTCCCGCGTCGGGAAGGAGGGTGGGGGGTTAGGTTTGGTCTCTTTCCAACAACCTCACCCTCGCGAGCGGCATGGGTGACCTGCTGAAGGGTGAATGCTCCCCACGCCATCAGCGCCAGATCGATGGCGTTCTGTCCCACCTGCGGCAGGTACTGGTAGTGCTCGAAGGGATGGAGCAGGCTCATGGGCAGATACGTTATCAGATGCCATGCCAGCCACCATCCAAACCAGCGCCAGCAGCGCACCAGAGCCACCAGCACGCCAGCAAGCGCCAGGTCGGCAATCAGGCGATCCCACGCAGAGCGGAAGAAGAACAGGTAGGGGTCCAGACCGACCAGCGCCCAGTACTGCGCGCTGGCAACGCCGGGCAGTACCGTTTCCATCAGGTGCAGTAAGCCGAGATGAGGCGCAGAGCGCAGCTGCTGTTGTTGGTATCCCGTGAGCGTGGTGGGCAGCAGGGCAAAGCGCAAAGCAACCACGCCGACAGCCACGACTGCGACAGCACCGAACGCCAGCCACCCCTTCCAGCTCCACTCTCGCCGCATCGCGATGGCCAGCACCAGCGCCATCAGCACCAGCCCGAGCGGTTGTTCATACGCTCCGCACGCCCCCGCATACAGCAGAATCGCCCCCAACAGGTAGCCGAAGCGCCCCGTATCGCCCCAGCGCACGAGGCTCGAGAGACCCCATACAGCCAGACAGGTGGATAGCAAAGCTGTGCGCGAGGGTACCCACACCATCAGACGCTCGAAATTGCTGAACACCAGCCTGTCCCATCCCCAGAAGAACGCACCTGCCCCCAGCCACACTCGCCACCAGTGGGCGCGCAGGAGCTCCTTCCACCCCTCGGCGCGGAGTTGCCGATTCTGCCAGACAAGCCAGCCTGCCACCAGCAGCCACGCCGAAACATGCCGAACCCCGTGCAGGTAGTTGGTCTGTTGCAGGCTCAACACGATGGCGCCCGCCAGTGAGACAAGGTGGATGTGGCGATCATCTCGGAGCACCTGTCCGAACCATCTGCGCAGGAACCGGGGCAAAAGCGCGTACACACCTAGCGCGGTGAGCACCGCCAGAAGCCAGTTCGTCAGGCGGTAGCCCCAGCCAGCCTCGCCATACAGGGAGTAGTCCAGCAGCAGGGAGAGGCAAGTCACGGGGCGATAGAAGCCGTTGTGCAGGAACCAGTCGCCGGTGAACCACTGCCACCAGCCCTGCAGTCCGCCCGTGTCGCGCATCGCGTCGAGCATGGCGACAGTATCGGTATCGCTGCGCAGAGGCGCGCTTGCCAGCACCTGCTTCAGCCCGGGCAGGTTCGCCAGCAAAATTGCAGGAACAGACCACAGCTGGATGGTGCTGAGCCGTTTCATGTGTGCTCAAGAGCTGCGAAGGAAATGGTCTCTATGCATGCAGTCGATGCCGTGCCGACGAAGCTCTTCAATCAGCGCCTCGTCTGTCGTGATGATACCCACAACCTGAGGACGTACAACACACTGGATTTACCGCCTGCGGTCAAACCGTACAGCACAGTTAGCTGTGCCAGCTCAAGCGTCTGTTCGCGGATGGAGCGGAAGCCTTTGATGGTGATCGAAGTTATCATAAACGCCTTGCCTCTCTCCGCAGAGCATTCTACATGGTGCGCCTAACGGTGTCAATCAGAGCCTTACGCGCGTTTGAAGCGTCTCTCCAGCTCCTCGGTGCTGAGCACGAGGATGACGGGGCGTCCATGTGGGCACAGGTACGGGTTCTCGGTGTCTGCCAGCTCCTGCAGAAGGTGGGTCATCTCGGTGTGGGAAAGGGAATCGCCTGCTTTCACCGCCATCTTGCACGCGGCAGTCGCCACCAGTGTCTCATCGGTCAGGGCAAGACGTCGCTGAACTCCCAGCTCAGAGATTTCGTCCAGCAGGTCGCGCACCATCGCCTCTACGTTGCGTCCGCCAAGCCATGCGGGAGCACCGCGTAACACCACGCTGTCGGTGCCAAAAGGCTCCAGCAGAAAGCCCATCGCGTGCAGTTCCTGCAGACGTTCCGCAAGCAGGGTGGCAGTGCGACGATCCAGATGAAACACCAGAGGCGTCAACAGGTGCTGAACGTGAACCGGTTGTTTCTGCCGCAGCACCGTGAGCTTCTCGTACAGCACGCGCTCGTGCGCCACATGCTGGTCGATAATCAGCAATCCGCGCAGGGAGGTGGCGATGATGTAGGTGCGGTTGAGCTGACCCAGCACCTGAAAACCCTCCAGCATCTCCGCGTAGGGGCGGGCAACCGGTTCGGTTTCTGCAGAGTCGGTGAGGTCGATCCCTGC
>CAKZNX010000054.1 GCA_937132045.1 uncultured bacterium | reverse complement strand
CCGGTCGCGTCGGAGAAGTAGGCAATCCACTGCCCGTCCGGGCTCCAGGAGGGGTCTCGCTCCGCCACTCCGCTGGTGCGGGTAAGGTTGCGCGGAGAGCCGTTCTTCGCGGGCAGGGTCCAGATGTCGCCTCGTGCCTCCACCACTGCGCGCTTGCCGGTGGAGGAGATTGCCCATCCCACGATGAACCGGCTGACGTCCACCGCACGCGGACGCAGGGTCGGGCGGGCGCCGGGTATCTGAACCTGCACTGGTTGCGCCTTGCGGGTTTGCAGGTTCAGCAGGTACAGGTGCGAGCCTTGCTGGAAGACGATCTCCCCCTCGCCCTTCTCGCCGGGACCGATGGAGGGCCACTTCACGTCGAAGTCGGTAAAGCGGGTAATCTGCTCGCGCCTGCCGGTGCGCGTGTCGTACATCCAGATGTTCAGACGGTGTTCCGGTCCTGCATCTGACAGGTAGTACACCCTGTCACCGTGCCACATCGGCAGGGTATCGGTGCCTTCCCAGTCGGTGATGCGTCGGGACTGTTTCGTGCGGAGGTTGAACAGCCAGATGTCGGTTGCCATCCCTCCCCGATAACGCTTCCAGGTGGCGTTGTCGGTGGAGTGCGGCGTGTAAGCCAGCCACGCGCTGTCGGCGCTCAGACTGCCGTTGACGCCATACGGTATGGGCAGTTTCTCCGGCAATCCACCTTTCGCGGCGACCGTGTACACCTTCATGCCCGGTCCGAAGCCGCTCAGATTCGACGCCGAAAAGAGCAGTTTGCCGTCAGGCGTCCACTCGCTGAGCCACTCTGAAGCGGGGTGATGGGTGACGCGGTAGGGGACGCCCCCATCTACCGGTATCGTGTAGATGTCGCGGTTGCCGTCGTAGTTGCCGATGAACGCGACGGTCTTGCCGTCGGGACTGAACTTTGGGAAGGCTTCCTGTCCGGGCGGGTTTGCCAGCGGCACCGCCACTCCGCCTGACCTGGGTACCAGCCACAGGTCGTTCGCGTACACGAACACGATATGGGTTGCACTCACGTCGGGATAACGCAACATCCCCGGGTGGGGTCTGGAGGTCTCCTGCGCGAAGACGCCCACCGTGCCCATCACCCAAAAGAGCACACCCAGCATGATCCACCAGTCTTTACCTCGTCTGCTCATCGTACTCTCCTGCGGACAATCTCGTTATCTCATTCGGCTTGTCCCCGCCCAAATACTGCTGAGCGCGCCGCTACGATTCAGACAGCAAGCAAATCAAAAGGTTTCGGTCGGTGCCCAGGCTCGCTCTTGACGCCAGACCGGCACGAGTGATACAATTGAGGCAACAACGCTCGATAGGGAGGGCAGACATGTCGCAGAGAAGACCGGTCACATCGCGAGTGCTCCAACCGAAGTTGGCAGACGGACCGCTGGACAACCCTCTGAAGGCCTGGGCGGCGTACAGTGAGGCGTGGAGCCGATACGCTCTGCCCGCACGAATGGCTTATTTCTACACCTCCTGGCGCGACCTCGAACCCGAGCCGGGCAGATACCGCTTCGCCGAATGGGAATCGAACCGGTGGGATTCGGACAACGGACGGGGCAAACATATCGTTTTCCGTCTGTATCTGGACTACCCAAACCGACCGGTAGGCGTGCCACAGTGGGTGATTGACCGTGGTGTCGCCATGCGCGCCTACGACATTCCCGATATCGGCAGAGGGCTGGCACCCGACTACGACGACCCACGCCTGCTGCACCCACTGCTGGAGTTCATCGGTGCGCTGGGCGACCGCTACAACCGCAACCCTCGCATCGCGTTTGTTGCGCTGGGCACACTGGGATTTTGGGGCGAGTGGCACACCTGGCCCCGCACCGAGCTGTTTCCCAGCGAAGCCACACAGCGAGCCGTCGTGCAGTCATACCGCCAGGCGTTCCCGAACAAAGTCCTGCTGGCTCGCCTGCCCTATCCGGCAACATCCACCCCCTGGATGGGCTACCATGACGATATGTTTCCCGAGGATACCGATTACTTGAACGGGCAGGGTCATGAGTGGTACTTCCTCCCCACTCTGCGTCGGGCAGGCAGAGAGAACAACTGGAAAGTGGCAGCGATTGGCGCAGAGATGGTACCGAACCAGGGCAAGAAGTACCTGAGCACCGAGTGGGAACGCACCCGCACCATGCTGGAGCGGATGCACCTCAGCTGGGTCGGTCCCTACTGCCCCATTCTGGAAACCGACCTGAACGCGGAACAGCTGGAGAATGCCCGCTGGATGACGAGGCGCATGGGGTATCAGTTTCGCCTGCGCCGGGTGGCGTGGCAGCTGCGCAACCGCGAACTGCGTCTGCAGGTGGAGGGTGTGAACGAAGGCGTCGCTCCGTTCTACTACCCGTGGCAGGTGCGCGTCGCTCTTCTACGCGAAGGAGCCGACGTGGTGCAGGAGGAGCCGGTGAGCGTGGATATTCGGCAGTGGCTGCCCGGCGATTTTCGGTTCAGCTCGGCGGTGCCCCTCAGAGCTTCTTCTGGCACTTATCGACTGGCACTGGGCATCATCGATCCGTGGCAGAACCGCCCTGATATTCGCTTCGCCAGCGATTTGCCCCTTTTGGGCGGCTGGACGGTTCTGGACACCATCACGCTGTGACTCCACAGCAGGAAAATCGCAATGCATCGCGAAACGGTACGGCAATGACATGGGAGTTAGGGGGAGTGTCTGATAACGGCTCCGCGGTTGTCGTCCGGGAACCGACCCCCCTGCCTCTTCCCTGCAGAGGCAGGGGAGTACGCGCCTCTCCCCCTGTCGGGGAAAGTGGCTTCGGAAAGGCTTGCGACAGAGCCTCTGCGGACACCGTTGGAGCCTGTGAGCATTTTCGAAACACCCTCGAGTTATAGAGACATTTGTCGGGGAGCAGTAGTGGAGGCTTGGAAAAAGGATGAAGGTGTATCGAGGCTGGATGGTGTGCATAAGCGTGGTGGCGCTGGGGGTGAGTGCGCTCACTGCCCCCCGCTGGGAGAGATTATTCGATGGCAAGAGCATGAACGGCTGGCGGCTGATGGCGGTACACGGTGGACGCGGTGGGGTCTGGACGGTGGAGAACCGCGCGCTGGTTGGCAATCAGGACACCGACCACACCGGCGGATTGCTCGGCACCGAGCGCAAGTTCAGGGATTTTGAAATAGAGCTGGAGTTTCGAGCGGACCACCCGGTGGACAGCGGTCTGTTCCTGCGCACCCGTGACGATGGTATGGGCTATCAGATTACCATTGACTACCGCGATGGTGGTACTGTGGGCAGTCTGTATGCGCCAGCTGCAGGCAATTTCCTGGTGCAGTATCCAGACTGGCAGAAAGCCTACCGCAAAACCGGTTGGAATTCCTTGAGGGTACGCATCACAGGACAACCACCAAAGATTACCGCCTGGCTGAACGGTGTCAAGACGATTGATTTTCAGGATACGCAGGAGCGATATCCACACGAGGGATACATCGGGTTACAGGTGCATGGAGGTGCAGGCGCGTGGGGTGAAAACAGCCGTGTGCGCTTTCGCAACATTCGCATTCTGGAACTGAACGGAAGGTAAGGGATAAGCATGTATAACTCTGGAGGACGCAGTTCAGGGCGCCCGTTTCGGTTGCTGATACGCCAGCCGGGCACCATGCGCGAGATGGGCGGACAGGAGCTGTCGCTGGCGGTACAGGCGGTAGACCTGATGTTCATGCGCGCGCTGGACGCCGGTGCGTCCGATATTCACCTGCACCCCGAGCGCAATGTGCTGAGAATCCGATTCCGCATCGACGGGCTCCTGCACGAGTTCCAGACAATCACCGACGCCGACCTGATTCAGGCGATGATCACCCGCGTGAAGCTGGCGGCAGATATGCACATTGACGAGAAGCGCGAGACGCAGGATGGGCGCATCGACATGGAGTACAGCGACCGCAAACTGAGCGCGCGAGTCTCCTGCATCCCCTCGCTCAACGGCGAACGCATCGCCATCCGCCTGCTGGACCCTGCACAGATGCGCGTCGAACTGGACAAGCTGGGTATGCCCCCGGCCGTGCTGGCAGACTGGAAGCAGTCCCTGCAGACCGCTTACGGCATGATGGTGGTAACCGGACCGACCGGCGCTGGCAAGACCTCCACCCTCTACGCCTCCATCAACCTGCTCGACCGCAAGCACCGTAACATCATCACGGTAGAAGACCCGGTAGAATACGAGTTCCCCGACAACATCATGCAGATACACGTCACCGAGAAGGTGAGCTTCCCCAAAGCACTGCGTGCCATCCTGCGCCACGACCCGGACGTGATTATGATCGGCGAAATCCGCGACCGCGAGTCCCTGCAGATTGGCATTCAGGCGGCGCTGACGGGACATCTGGTGTTCACTACCCTGCACACCAATAACGCCGTGGAGACCATCAGCAGAATGATCGACATGGGCGCAGAGGACTACCTGATTGCCGCCACGCTGGTGCGTGTGATGGCGCAACGACTGGTGCCGGTGGTGTGCGGAAACTGTCGCGTGCCCTGCCAGCCACACCCTGAGGAACTGAAGGCGCTGGGATTCTCACTTGATGCTCCGCCCAAAGGGCAGTTCTTCGCCGGTAAAGGCTGTGAGGCGTGTCGGGGAACCGGGTTCCGCGGACGTACGGGTATTTTCGAGCTGTTGAAAGTGACGCCCGAAATCCGAAAAGCCATCCTTCGCCGCGCCTCGGGCGACGAAATACTGCACATCGCCCGGCAAGAGGGAATGCGCACCATGCTGGAAGATGGACGCGAAAAGGTGCTGCGTGGGGTGACCACCCCTCACGAAGTCATCAAAGCGGTATTCGCTGGCATGGCGTAATAGGTGTTACTTCCAGCCCAAAACCACGCTGATTGCCAGGCACCAACCAGGTGAAATGCCTTTCGTAGTGTGGAAGCAACCACGTGGACTGCAACATCACAGCCTTGAGCAGCTCCCGGTGATTCTTCAGGTCATAAACCTGATCTGGTGCACCCGAAAGCAGGAGCACCAGAAACAGCACACCATATGCCGTGGCATAACCGACCAGAGTGGAGACCAGGTTGACACGGGCTATGGGAAGCCCGACGTTCAGCAGCGCCACGCCCGGCAGGTCCCACAGTGGCACCATGGTCTTGTGACACTGCCTCAATACAGCGGTTTGACGCGTTTTCGCCATAGTCCGGTTGCGCAGCCTGGTCATGAGTCAAAGGACTTCACGATCCGGGCGCGGAACAGAATGGATAATCGGGCACTGAGCGAAACATGCAAGGAGGCAAACAATGAACGGAGCGGAGAGCGGCCTGGTGCTGTTGCCACAACCCCGAAGTCTGCGGATGGATGCCGGCACACTGCGACTGCGTCAGGGCGCGCGCATCGTCTGTCACGGCGAACCACAGAATCTGGTGCCCATTGCCACGCGATTGCAGGAGGCGGTGTGGGAGACGCAGGGGATGGAATGGAGCCTGTGGGCGGGTTCGGCAGAAGGCGACCCGCTGGCGCAGGCGGTGCTGACGCTGGATGCTTCGGCAGACCTGCCCCCACAGGGATACCGCCTGCTCACTGACACGGAGCGTATCCGCCTTACCGCGTCGCAACCGGCGGGGCTGTTTTATGGTGTGATGACGCTCAAGCAGATACTGCGCCAGAGCGCGGGCGAACTGCCCTGCCTGGAGATAGAAGACTGTCCCGACTTTGCCTCGCGAGGGGTGATGCTGGACATCAGCCGCGACAAGGTGCCCACGCTCGAAACCCTCTTTATGCTGGTGGACGAGCTGGCGGAGTGGAAGGTGAACCATCTGGAGCTTTACACCGAGCATACCTTCGCCTATCGCAACCACCGCGAGGTGTGGGCGCAAGCCAGCCCCATGACCGGCGAGGACATCTTGCGACTGGATGCCTACTGCCGCGAGCGATTCATCGAGCTGGTGCCGAATCAGAACTCCTTCGGGCACCTGCACCGGTGGCTGGTTCTTCCGCGCTATCGCCATCTCGCCGAGTGCCCCGACGGATTTGACTGGCCCTGGGGCGGACGCAGTGAGGAACCCTTCAGCCTCGACCCGACCAATTCCGAGAGCCTGCGACTGATCGCTGAGCTGTACAGCGAACTGCTACCCCACTTTAGCAGCCGCAAGTTCAACGTTGGGTGTGATGAAACCTTCGATCTCGGGCAGGGGAAGAGCAAAGCCGAATGCGACCGCACGGGCAAGGGACGCGTGTACCTGGCGTTTCTGCTGAAGATATACGAACTGGTGAAGACACACGGGCGCACCATGCACTTCTGGGGCGACATCATCATGGAACATCCCGAACTGGTTCCGGAGCTGCCCCGCGATGTGGTGGCGCTGGAATGGGGCTACGAGGCAAACCACCCGTTTGACGAACATGGTGCGAAATTCGCCGCATCGGGTATCCCCTTCTACGTGTGCCCGGGTACTTCGTCGTGGAATACGATTGTGGGCCGCACCGAGAACTGCATCGGTAACCTGCGCAATGCCGCCGAAAACGGACTGAAGCACGGCGCCATCGGCTATCTGAACACCGACTGGGGGGATAACGGGCACTGGCAGTATCTGCCGGTGAGCTACCTCGGCTTCGCAGCGGGCGCTGCATACTCATGGTGCCTAGGCGCCAACAAAGACATGGACATCGTGCGCGCGCTGGACGTGCACGTCTTCCGTGACGACGCAGAAGTCATGGGCAGACTGGTGTATGACCTGGGGAATGCCTATCAGAAGATAGGTCATCTGGTGGGCAACGCCAGCCTGCTTTTCCACTTTGTGCATGCCTCGGCGAACCATCGCTTGCCCGATACAGTTACCGAGGACACGATCCGCGCGACGATGGAGTATATCCGTGAGGTCACCGGGCCGCTGTCGCGCGCCCGCATGGCACGAGAGGACGCCGCGCTGATTGTCGACGAGTACGCCAACGCCACGCGAATGCTCCTGCACGGCTGCCGTCGCGCGCTGGCGATTCGTACGGGTACCATGAAGCAGCCAGAGGAACGCAGGGCGCTGGCAGAAGAGATGCGCATGATACTGGGTGAACACCGCCGCCTGTGGATGATGCGCAACCGCGAAGGCGGCTTGCAGGATAGTGTGCGCATCCTGGAACAGCGCCTCAAAGAATATCAGGGGGCATAGGCAATGATAGCGAGACGACCTTACGGAAAGAAGGGCGACAGGATTTCCATCGTCGGGCTGGGAGGCATCGTGCTGGCACGCCTGCCGCAGAAAGAGGCGGACGCCATCGCACGGGACGCTTTCGAGCGCGGTATCAACTATTTCGACGTCGCACCCACCTACTGGGACGCCGAGGAAAGGATGGGTCCCGCCATCAAGCCCTTCCGCGACAAACTGTTCCTCGCTTGCAAAACCACCCGGCGCGACGCGAAGGGCGCTCAGGAAGAGCTGGAAAACTCCCTGCGCAAACTGCAGACCGACCACTTTGACCTGTACCAGCTGCACGCGCTCTCCAATATGTCCGAACTGGAGCAGTGCTTCGCGCCTGGCGGGGCGATGGAGACCTTCCTGGAGGCGCGCGATCAGGGCAAGGTGCGGTACATCGGCTTCAGTGCGCACTCGGAGGAGGTGGCGCTGGAGGCAATCAAGCGGTTCCCCTTCGACAGCGCACTGTTCCCGCTGAACTTCGTCACGCTGTTCAAGGGCAACTTCGGCTGGGAGCTGCTGAAAGAGGCACCGAAGCGCGGGGTGACCCTGCTTGCGCTTAAAGCAATGGCGCGAACGCACTGGCAGGAGGGTGCCAAACGACTGGACAAGTGCTGGTATGAACCGGTTACCGACCCCAAGCTGGCGGAACTGGCGTGGCGTTTCACGCTGTCCCTGCCCGTCGCATCCGCTATCCCGCCGGGCGACGAGAACATCTTCCGCATGGCAATCACCTTTGCCGAACGCTATCGCAAGGTCACGTCACGAGAGGAACAGCAACTGCGGGCAGAGGCGGAGAAACTCCTGCCTATCTTCTCACGAGCGGCATAAACTCGCGGGAATTGCACAGACCGGGCAGCCTAAATGAGTACCGAGTCGACGCTGATGGGGCTGTCCGGTTTTTGCAGGCAGGAGAAGGTTTCGCCCGGCGTGTAGATGCGCTTGAAGCGGTAGCCGCGGTCGGCAGAGGGGTCGCGGTAAACTTCTACACAGCGCTCCTCCAGATTGACCAGCCAGTACTCCGCGATGCCTGCCTGCGCATACAGCCCGCCCTTCACCACGCGGTCGTAATCCAGCGAACTCTGCGCCACCTCCACCACCAGCACCGCCGAAGTGGGATGCGCATCCCGATAGTCGCCCGGCTTGCCCGCAACCACCGCCACATCCGGCTCCGGCTCGCTGTCGCCCAAACTGAGGGGCATCTGTACACGGACGCGGTAGCCTTCGCCAAAAAGCCTCCACAGAACCTCTGCCATCAGTGTGACCGCTTCACCATGTGCCGGACCGATAGGCGACATCTGCACGACCTCTCCTTCAATCAGCTCCACCCGCTCGCCGTCAAACACGCCCGTCTCGGCGATACGGTAATACTCCTCCCGCGTGAATCTCCGACGCGGAATGACGATATCTGTGCGCTCTTCCACAAGCTGTATCATCGCACTCACCCGCCTTCTGACAGCGTTGCCTCTGCACTCGTCTCGCTTTGCACAGGAGAGTATTCGTTGCTCCTCGCACCAGCAGTCGCTTTCAGCCAATCAGGGTTTCCACGCTGATAGGGCTGTCCGGTTTTTGCAGGCAGGAGAAGGTTTCGCCCGGCGTGTAGATGCGCTTGAAGCGGTAGCCGCGGTCGGCAGAGGGGTCGCGGTAAACTTCCACACAGCGCTCCTCCAGATTGACCAGCCAGTACTCTGGGATGCCTGCCTGCGCATACAGCCTGCCCTTCACCACGCGGTCATAATCCAGCGAACTCTGCGCCACCTCCACCGCCAGCACCGCCGAAGTGGGATGCGCCTCGCGATAGTCGCCGGGCTTGCCGGAAACCACCGCCACATCCGGCTCCGGCTCGCTGTCGCCCAGACTTAGGGGAGACTGCATACGTACAAAGTAGTGCTCTCCCAGCAGACTCAGCAAACAGGCAAACACTGCGTGCACGCTTACTGTATGTGCCGGACCGATGGGCGACATCTGCACGACCTCTCCTTCAATCAGCTCCACCCGCTCGCCGTCAAACACGCCCGTCTCGGCGATGCGGTAATACTCCTCCCGCGTGAACTTCCGGCGCGGGATGGCCACTTCGGTCAATTGCTCTAACGTCTGGACCATCGCACTCACCCACTTCTGGCACAGAATGCAACGAACGCCTCTATCCCTCATTATACAACCTGTGCACGTTCGGGCGAAATACCGGTTTTCTAACCGTTGTCCAGCCCGGCAGCGTAATCCGAAGCGGTCGGCTGAAGTGAGGCACTCGATTGCTGCCTCCGCTCGCGATACCAGTCAGCAACCGCCCAGAGGAAGCTCACCAGCACCAGCAGAAGAAGGAAGATACCTCCGAGACGATAGCTGGGATACTGCAACAGCAACGTGCCCTCTGAAATAAGCAGAAGATGAAGCAAAGCCGCAGCCAGCGTCAGCGGATTCTGCCTCAGCACCATGCGGTGCAATAGCCACCCTCCGGCAAACAACGCCACCACCAGCAGCACAAATTCTGCTGCCTCCCACCAGGTGTCCCTGAACAGAGAGATCGGTAGCAACAACAGCAGGAACCAGAACACCAATCGTCGGACGGTACGAAACATGTACTTTGCGCTTGATAGCACACCGAGATACGTCACAACCCCGACTGCCGCTACCGTTATGGCAAGCAGCAGGGCAACCAGTACCGGAAGGAGATAGTCCACTGTATTGGATGCGGTCGGTTCAGGAGTCGGCATCTTCACCAGCCAGTCGGGCACCTCGATGCGCCCTGCCTGAACGGGGCGTAAAGTAGCCAGCAGCTCATTCACACTGAAACCGAGCAGTAACAGTGCCCACACCCATGCCTGTGCCCCAACCGCCTGACGCCATATCCGCCGGTAGCGCCATGGGCAGACCAGCGCCTTCAGCCACTCCGTGATGCTGGGCAGGTCGGGCAGGACAGAGTGCCATATCGCTACACTCATCGCAATGGACGCGAGGAGCATCGCCAGAAGCACCGAGGTGCCCACGTTCGCTGCCACGAAGTAACCGAGATACCACGAGCTCGGTACCGTGCTCGGTTGCTCCATGAACCAGCTCGGGTAGTTGAGGATAGCCAGCACCCAGTACAATGCCAGAAACGGCAGCGATAGTCGCACCCCCCATCCCCACGGGATGCGATAACGACGCATCACCTCAATCGTCACGCGGAAGCCCCACA